>JBOGJY010000359.1:0-6674 GCA_050745325.1 Terriglobia bacterium | reverse complement strand
GAAAATCTCAACGAAGGCTCCGAACTCCGCCAGCCGGACGACTTTGCCAAGGTACGTCTTGCCCAGCTCCGCCTCGGCCATGAGGTCGTTAATCCGCTTAATCGCTTTGTCGGCGGAAGCCTGGTCTACAGCCGCAACGTTGACGCGGCCATCGTCTTCAACGTCGATCTTTACGCCCGTCTCTTCGGTGATGCTGCGGATCATCTTTCCGCCGGGACCGATCAACTCGCCGATCTTCGACGGATTGATGCGCAGCGTGTAGATGTGCGGCGCGTATTCGGAGATGTTTTTGCGCGGTTCGGCGAGCGCACCGAGCATTTTGCCGAGCACGTGCAGGCGGCCGGCCTTCGCCTGCTCCAGCGCTTCGGCCATAATGGCCGGGGTGACGCCGGTGATCTTAATATCCATCTGGAGGGCCGTAATGCCGTCTTTGGTGCCGGCCACTTTGAAATCCATATCGCCGTAGTGGTCTTCCGCGCCCGCAATATCGGTCAGGACTGCGTACTTATCGCCCTCTTTCACGAGGCCCATGGCGATCCCGGCGACTGGCGCTGAAACCGGAACACCCGCATCCATCAACGCGAGGCATCCACCACAAACGGTGGCCATTGAGGACGAGCCATTGGATTCCAGAATGTCTGAAACTACGCGGATGGTGTAAGGGAAAGCGTCCTCGCCGGGGATGACCCCGAAAAGGGCGCGCTCGGCCAGATTGCCGTGGCCGATCTCGCGGCGCCCAGGGCCGCGCAGGAAGGCGACTTCGCCGACGCTGAAGGGCGGGAAATTGTAGTGCAGCATGAACCGTTTGAAAGACTCGCCCTCCAGCACGTCGAGGCGCTGCTGGTCCTGCCCGGTGCCGAGGGTGGCCGTCACCAGCGCCTGCGTCTCGCCCCGGGTAAAGAGCGCGGAACCGTGCGTGCGCGGCAGCAGCCCGGTTTCGCAGGTGATATTCCGCACCTGATCGAAAGCCCGATGGTCGGGACGCTGCCGTTTGGTGAGAACGTCGTCACGGAAGAGCCGTTCGTAAAGCGATTCAAAAGCGTGCGCGGCGTCCTTCCGCTTTTCCAACTCTTCCACCGGATATTTTTCCAGGAGCTGCTTTCGCAGCTCCGCAATTTTATGCTCGCTCTCCAGCTTAGAACGCTTTGAAGTGTCCATGGCCTCGCTGAGCGGCTCCTTCATGCGCTTTGCAACTTCCTTAACCATCGCTTCGTTGCGCTCCGGCGTCTTGAATCCCTGCTTCTGAATGCCCAGCTTGGAAAATAACTCTTTCAGCGCCCGGACAATCTTGCGGATTTCCGCGTGGGCGTGCTGAATGGCGTCGAGAATAACGGTCTCTGAAACTTCTTTGGCGGCCGCTTCCACCATGACGATCGCGTCTTCTGACGCCGCCACAATCAGGCTCAGCAGGCTAGTCTTCATCTGCTCGTAGGTTGGGTTGGTGATGAACTGGCCATCGAGCAGGCCCACCCGCACGGCGCTGATCGGGGTTAAGAAGGGGATGTTCGAAAGATAAAGCGCCGCAGCCCCGGCCACAACGCCGATCACGTCCGGGCTGTGTTCGGAGTCCGCCGAGAGCACCATCGAAATCACCTGGGTTTCATCTTTGAAACCTTCGGGAAATAAAGGCCGCACCGGGCGGTCAATCATGCGGCTGGTGAGAATCTCTCTCTCGGTCGGACGGCCTTCGCGCTTGAAAAAACCGCCGGGGATTTTACCCGCGGCGTAGTTGTATTCGCGGTAGTCTACCGTCAGGGGAAAGAAATCGATCCCTTCGCGGGGGTTGGATGTGCAGGCGGTCGCCAGCACAACGGTGTCTCCGTACCGCACCAGGGCGGATCCCTGGGCCTGCTTTGCGAGCTTGCCACACTCAATGGTCAGTGTGTTCGAACCTAATGGAACGCTTATTTGTTGCTGCATAGTTTCTCCTCTGTGGATCGGGCGGCGTAAACCCATGCCCAGTCTCCGGCCCGCGCGGCGAACCTTGCGGCCGCTATTCTGTGACCGGCGGGATTGAGCCTTGATTGAAGCTCTAACTGGGGGTCCGTCTCGTTATTCATGACGTGATGGGTGTAATTCCGGCTGGAGCAGGCGTCCCCATAAGGGGAACGCATTGCTGAGGTGGGATGCGAATTCTGCCGATAAAACTGCCCACGCGGGAAGTCCGCGCGAGCGGCGCGATATTGCCAGCTTTAGAATCCCAAACTTTCTTGATCTCAACCCGGCTATTTACGGATGCCTAGCCGTTCGATGACTTGCTTGTAGCTCTCCGCATTACGGCGCCTTAAATATTCCAGAAGGCGCTTTCTCTTTCCTACCATCACCATCAACCCGCGCCGCGAGGCATGATCCTTGCGGTTAACGCGGAAGTGATCGTTTAGATAGGTAATGCGTTCAGTCAGAAGCGCGATTTGCACTTGCGGTGAGCCTGTGTCCTTTTGATGAACCCGAAAGCCCTCGATGAGCTTGATCTTTTTCTCTGCGGTCAGCGGCATCCGCCCGATTCCTCACTTGCGATTTTGAATTTACCTTTACGCTCAATAGATTAGCACGGTGTTTCCAATTAAGCAAAAGATTATGCGTTCCCCAGGACACGGCTTGGCCGTTTAGCTGCGGAATTCCAGCAAGGCGATTCCGTTCAAAGGCAGCTCGAGGGGGACTTCCGTGTATTTGCCGCCCGCAACCAGGCTGTGATCTGGCGCAGGCAATGCGGCCGCCTTACGCAACTCATCGATCTGCTGGACGGTAGGATATTGCGGGCTTCCCATCTGGCGGTAAGCTTCGAGGGCGGAGCCGTGCGCGTCATCAGCGTGAGTTATCTGAAGTTTATTTCGATTTCCCAGCCCGCGAATAACGATCCGCAGAGGCAGCGGAGGTCCAGGCTCCGGCTTTCCTTGCTTATCGCGGGCGCCCAAGTTCCACACCATCACCGCCACTGAGCCGTCTGAGCGCAGGGTTGCCATCGCCGGTCCTTGTCCTACCGCCAGCCGTTCATGACCAAGCCGGTGCAGCAGCGTGAAAGCGTGGAGCGACGGTTTGGGAATACGGCGCATCGCAATCAGACCGTAGCCGCCGTAGAAAATGTCCGGCTCAACTCCCTGTTCTTCGAAAACATCGCTGAAGCACCAATAAGACATCGCCTCCGCCAAGCCGCGGCAGCGGTCCAGGGTGTGGGTAATAAAGGCGGCGTTGTATGAAGTGTCGGTGATCGCCGACTCGTTCATGAAGGTCGAATTCCATTCCGAAATGTAAACCGGCAGATGCGGCATGGGAGAGGACTCAATCTGACTGCGTACTTTACGCAGGGCCAGCGGAATGACGTCCTCGATAGCGTAGTTCGTTTCGCGGCCGAACACCTTCGCTTGCGGGTCATTCGCGTAAATGTGGGTGCTAAAGAAGTCGAGCGGAGCGTTCTGTTTGGCGCAATATGAAATAAATTCGGAGGCCCAGGCCGCCTGCGCCGTTGCGGGGCCGCCCACCCGGAGTCGCTTATCGACGGCTTTCAGGGCGGTCGCCGTGCGCCGGTAAAGCTCGAAATACTGGTCCTGAGTTCCCGCCCAGAAATCAAGATTCGGTTCGTTCCACACCTCGAACATCCAGCGGCTCAGTTCGCCGCCGCCGTAACGATCGAAGAGATGCCGGGCAAATGTTGTGACCATTTGCATCCAGGCGCCCATATCCTTCGGCGGCGTGACGTTCGCCTTATAGGAAAATACCGTTTTGCCGCCGCTTGCGAGAGCCTGGGGCATAAAGCTTAGTTCGACAAATGGCCGCACGCCGGCCTCGAGCAAACTGTCATAAATCTGGTCGATATATTGAAAGTTGTAGATCACGTCACCGCGCGAGTTCAGGCGGCATACTCCGTTATCATCGTCAAAGATTCCGTGAAAGCGGACAGACTCCATGCCAGTACGCTGGTGAACCTCATCGAGATCAGCGTGATAATCCGAGCGAAGCGCCAGATTAGCGCGGCCCGATCCGACCATGGTTTCCCAGAAATGCGGGAAGGAACCCACCCCGCGCCGCGCATCGATGGTGAACGTCAGGGCCTGGCCCGGCGCCGGAGTTTGAGGGTTCGGAGTGGGTTGCTCGGTCTGGCTCCCAAATCCGTTGGTTAGGGAACCTGCCAAGACTACACCCATGGAAGCGAGGAACTGCCGGCGGTCAAGCACTGGATTCATCCCTTCTTTGCTGCGATTTTTGAACCGTCATGCCGGGCGCCTCGGGCGCGGGTTCTTATTATAGCCGCCCTGCCGGCGCATCTCAAAAAGGCTGGCGGGCCTCATAATACTGGTAATAGCGTTTGAACGTTCCCACAAAGCGGCCCTCGGGGCGAAGCCGCGCCCGGAACATGGCGCGTTGAATGTTGTTATCACGCATGAACCATCGCCATATCTCGTGGTCAAGAAGATTTTCCGCGCTGAGCAGGGTGATGCCAACGTCAATTCCTATGACATCCCGGTCGACCCATCCTTCGGTGGGATTGAAAGCGTCGGCGAAGCCATAGCGGCTGTAGATTTCTTTTCCAAATTTGGCCCGCATGGCTTCGAGCGCCGCGAGGCAGATGGACGGCGCGAACATCAGGGACCCGCCCGGAGCGCACGGCACAACCGTGCCGTCGATGACGGCAAAATCCGAAGGTTCTCCCCAGACCGTGTAGCGGTGGGGGCTGTCCGACGCCGTCACACCCCAGACATTTGCCGAATAGCTTTTGGGAAAGGTTTTGCTGAAGCGCAGGCAGAACGCGCGGTTGGCCTGGGTGGCCGCGATGGAGTTTTGAAAGTAATCCACATTCGAAGGCGGCGCGTCGCGAAGCCCGCGGAAGTCAACCCACGCCTCCGCATACTGTTGAGTGAATAACGGCAGGTCTCCAACGAAGGTGTAGCCCTCAAAGTGAACCAATGGCCGCCTCCAGGCGTACCACGAGCTTGGGGGTATGGGGTGGGTCGGCGATCCAATGGCCAGCAGATAAAGAATCATCGCCTCGCAATAGGCGTCCCAGCGATGCGTCAGAAAGCCGGCTCCCGGAACCCAGCCGTGGGAAAGCAGGATGGGACTGCCGTTCAGCATCCAGGTAAAGTCCACGCGATCGTAAATGAAAGTAGCCAGCCGCACGATTTCTCTATCGTGAGGGAATGCCTCCCGCGCGGTCAGGACGCCGGCCAGCAGCAACGACGTGTCGATGGAGGAAATTTCACTGCGCATGATCCTCTGGCCTGTCGTCTTGTCCATCCAGTGGTAGTACCAGCCGTGGACTTCGGGGGCTCTGTTGGCCAGGAAGCCAAGCGTGAGCAGAATCCGTTGTCTCGCCTGTTCCTTGGTAATCCAGCCGTGTTTGGCTCCCACACAAACGGCTGTCAGCCCGAAACCCGTAGCCGCCACGTTGGCAATGTTTCGAACGCTGCCTGTTTCCGGCAGCCCAACCACCAGTGCGCGGTCCGGGACAAGGCCAGTGTGCGGGTCCGCCTGCTCCCAGAAAAAAAGGAAACAGCGGTAAGAAAGCTCTTCAAGGAAAGCCCGGTCATTCCTGCTTAATCCCTGGGACGCCGCCAGCCTCACTGGCTGAAGGAGCGCCGCAACGCAAAAGAGCAACGGGATTGCGCGATGAAGATGATGGCCGGGCCGAGGCCCGTAACGGCCCCGGCCGGGCCGGTCATGGATGGTCACGCCAATAAGTATCCTCGGGGCAAGTGGGCGCGAAGCGCCCTTTGGAGTGCAGCGGTTCGCCGCCGCTCTGCACAGGCACTGCTGCTGCTCTCCTACGGGGAAGCCGGCGCAAGCTCCTGCTGCTGTAGTGCAAGGCAATCTTTAATCGCAACCGAATCCATTGTCATCCTGAGCGAAGCGAAGGATCTGCTTCTGCCGGACGGCCTCTCAGCAAAAGCAGATCCTTCGCTTCGCTCAGGATGACAGTTTCTTGGTTACGCTTCGCCGCGCCGCGTTACAGAGCGCCCTGCAGCTTCAGAAACTGAATCGCGCCTGCAATTCGATCACCCGGCCCGCGCCAGCGCCATCCGCCACGCCGAAAAATTCGCTATTATCCGCGAACGCGCCGTTGCTGTAAAACCCGAGAGGAAGCAGGTTGAGCTGATTGAACACATTGAAAAAGTTCGCCTGCAAGTCAAGACCCGCATTTTCCCCCAGATGGAGGCCCATAGGCAATGCAAAATGTTTTTTGAGGCTGGCATCGGTGGAGAAGAAGTGAGGACCGCGGAACGAGTTGCGGCCCACTCCGGGCGGTCCGGAAGCGGTGATGTTGAAATACTTGGCGCCACCGCCGGGAAACATCACGCCCGGATTCATGAAGGCGTAATTGGACGTTTTTTGCTGGATGCATCCGCAAAAGGCCGTTGGCCGTGTGGGCGCGAGCGTGGGGCCGCCGGGCGTCTGGACTGAGCGGCCAATCTTTACTGTCCAGGGAAAGCCCGTGTGGGCCGTGGTAATGCCGGAAAGCTCCCAGCCGCCAAAAACCCTGCCTAACACGCCTCGCTGCGAGTGATAAAACGGCAGTGTGTAGCTTTCATCGATGGCGAAAAAATGGGTAGTGTCGAAATCAGACGGCCCATACTCCGACTTCAGGACCTGCGGATAGGTCTGATTCGTCACCGCGCCTGGGCCGCCGTAAGAAAGCTCATCCAGGCTTTTCGAGTAGGCGTACTTCGCGGAAACTTGCA
>JBOGJY010000358.1:0-4137 GCA_050745325.1 Terriglobia bacterium | reverse complement strand
GGGCGCCGCTACAGCATTTGGCGTCACTATGTTATGTAATCTTCAATAGATGGCCCCTCACTCCCGTCCCCTCTCCCGCTGGGCCATAAGAGGAAGACGGGACCGCGAGAGGGTGAGTGAGGGAGTTTCCGGCGCGGTTAAAACCATGCCCTTTCGATGATCGAACCCCTCGAACCAACGTCATAAACGCCCGGACTATTTCAGTGCTTTTCCTCAGAGGTGAATGGTTGTGTTGCGCCAAAGAGCGCGCCCAAAACTCAAGCGGCCCGAGCGCGGAATTCTAAAGCGGACTGCCGCAGAAGTTTCAGCCATCATGCGGCGCGTTCGCAGCAAGGGCACTTTGCCCGAGCGCCAGCTTGCGAGCGCGTTGCGGAAGGCAGGCGCCCGGTTTCTGTCTAACGCGCCTGCGCTTCCCGGAAAGCCTGATCTGGCGCTCAAGTCCAGGCGCCTGGCGGTCTTCGTGGATGGCGACTTCTGGCACGGCCACCAGTGGAAGCTGAGGGGACTTCAATCGCTCGATTCGCAATTGGCTGGCGTGAACAATAAGAAGTATTGGCTGGAAAAAATTTCGCGCAACGTCGAGCGTGATTTTACAAACACGGCGTTGTTGTTGGACTCTGGTTGGTCGGTTCTGCGAGTCTGGGAAAGCGCAGTTCGCAAGAATCTCGACGGGTGCGTGCAAATGACGATTGACGCCGCAGAACGACGGAGCAGCCACCGGCAGACCGCGGCGTTCTCCGAACTTCCCCGGCTAACGGTTGGGGAATTCTTCGCAGGCATTGGCCTGGTCCGGCTCGCTCTCGAAGGGGAGGGATGGCGCGTCATTTTTGCCAACGAAATCGACGCGCGCAAGTTTGAGATGTACAGGGAGAATTTCGGAGAAGAACATTTTCTGCTGGGCGACATTCACCAGCTTTCCGCCGCGGACGCGCCAGACTGCGCCCTCTTTACCGCGTCATTCCCTTGTAATGATCTTTCCGTCGCCGGGGCGCGAAATGGATTAAATGGGAAGCAATCAAGCGCCTTCTGGGGTTTCGTCCGCCTGCTGCGGGAAATGAAATCAAGGCGGCCGCCATTGATATTGATCGAGAACGTTCCGGGTTTTCTTACCTCACATCGCGGGGAAGACCTCCGCGGCGCCCTCGAGGCGCTTAACAAACTGGGATATGCGTGCGACGCTTTTATGCTGGATGCGTCGAGCTTTACCCCGCAGAGCAGGCTCCGTCTGTTTGTGGTAGGCGCTCAAGGGCTTCCACCGCAGCCGGTCTCAGGATTAACGCCTTCCGCCGCGCGCCCGGCGAAGCTTGTAGATTTCGTCTTGTCGCATCCTACCCTCCGCTGGAATATCCGCCCCTTTCCGCTTCCACGCCCTAAGCGCGTAACACTGGCAGACATTCTCGAAGACTTGCCCGAGGATCACCCGCAGTGGTGGAACCGCGAGAGGGCGGAATACTTCGTGAACCAGTTGAGCGCGAAGCATTCTGCGGTGGCCCGGCGCATGATGGCTCAACCGCGCGCCAGTTATGGAACGGCGTTCCGGCGTATCCGCAAGGGAAAGTCTATGGCTGAACTCAGGGTCGATGGCATAGCGGGATGCTTAAGAACTCCACGCGGAGGCAGTGGCAGACAAATATTATTCAAAGCCGGCTGCGGGCAGTATTCCGTCCGCCTGTTATCGCCAAGGGAATGCGCCCGTCTGCAAGGTGTTCCTGACACCTCTTTCAAAATCAATGTGTCTTTGAATGACGCCCTGTCCGGCTTTGGCGACGCTGTATGCGTGCCCGTGGTTCAGTGGATTGCCCAGAAATACCTGACTCCGCTCGCTTCTGAGCTGCTAAGAGGGAGATTGCTGATGCCCCGGTCGTGAAGTCGTAGCGCAGAGTTTTGTTTATAAAACACTGCGGCTTTTCGCAGGTCCAGATAAAAATGCAGCAGAGTTTCAAAAGCAAAACTCTGCGCTACAGCCCGGAGAAACCGCCGGGTGGCGGGAAGCGCCTAGCCGCGCAGCTTTTCCAGCGCCCAGTGCGCGTGCTCGCGCACCAGTTCGTCATGATGTTGGGCGGCCTGCTCCAGCCATGGGATAAACGAGGGTTGGCCGGAGTTCCCCATGGCGACGCAGAGGTTTCGCAGCCAGCCACGGAATTTGGCGCGCTTGATGGGAGAGTGCGAAAAGGCGTGGCGGAAGTCTTCTTCACTGAGCGAGGCCAAGGCTCGAAGGGCGGGGTTGAAGAGCGAGATGCGGACCTCTGAATCCAGGGTTCGGGATTCGTGGTTCGGGATTCGATCCGCGTCCGCCGTGGGATGTTGAAGGTCATGTGGCTCATGCGGTCCATACGGCGGCCCAAGTTTCAAATCGAGCGGCTGGAATTCAGGCTCGTTCGTCGTTGCTGCGCCTCTCCGCTTACGGCGTTGGCCGCTGATTGCTGGGGGCTGATGGCTAACCGCGTTCCAGGGACACACATCCTGGCAGATATCGCAGCCGAAGACATTGGCGCCGATCGCGGGGCGAAACTCTTCCGGGATGGAACCCTTAAGCTCGATCGTGAGGTAGGCAATGCAGCGCGAGGCGTCCATGACGTAGGGTTGGGTGAGCGCGCCGGTGGGGCACGCCTCAATGCAGCGGGTGCAGGAGCCGCAGCGGTCCGGCGCGGGCAAGTCCGGCTTGAGCGCGAGGTTGGAGAGAATCACGCCAAGGAAGAACCACGAGCCTTTCTCCTGATTGATTAAGCACGTGTTTTTTCCCACCCACCCGGTTCCCGAGAGCCGCGCAAAAACCCGCTCAACCACCGCCCCCGTATCCACGTAGACGCGCGTTTCAACTCCGGGTGCGAGGGCTTCCATTTCCTTGCGTAGCCGTTCAAGCTTGCCGCGCATGACTTCGTGGTAGTCGCGGCCCCAGGCGTAGCGCGAAATCCAGCCGCGCGGCTCTGAGCCGTCCTCCTGCCTTTGGGAGTTCGACGGTTGTCCCTGGTCGCCGTCTTTCGCTTTCTCGCCTTCTGCTTTGCCGCACTCGGTTGAATAGGGCAGCGGCGCGTTATAGAGAAGTCCCAGGCAGACTACGGACCGGACCGATGGCAAAATAAGGCGCGGGTCATCGCGCTTGGGGTTCCCGAGATAGCGCATTTCTCCGCCGTAGCCCGCTTCCACCCACTGGCGCGCGAACGCGAGGCCGGGCGCGGCGCCGGCGGGCGCAATCCCCACCAGATCGAATCCAACCTCCAGAGCCAGCTTTTTGAGGGTTTCACCCGCGTCCACGAGTTCGATGATACACGCCAAGACGGCGAGTGTTCCAGCGGAATAGGTCAGGCGCAAACTCTGGCCCACAGGAGAAGGTGGTAATAAACCGTCTCATTTATCTCGTTTGTCTCAATATTCTCAATGTGGCGTGATACGCTGGAGGTGAGGGTTTTGTAGCGCAGAGTTTTGCGGTTGAAACTCTGCGGCTTTTCCGATTTTAGATTTTGGATTTTGGAGAACGCCGTAAGGATTTGTAGAGCCGGGCTTCATGCCCGGCCCATGCCGCCCTGAAGAACGGCGCTACGGCTGATATGACGATGCAAATTATTGATAATATTATTGTTATAAGAATACATCGGGGTCCGACCCATGAGGAGGGTGAAAAAAACCGCAAAAAAAGGATTGTTTTTGTTTTTTCAAGTTATTGAAAATACAGAGTCGAAACCGGAACCAACCGGAACCAACCGGACTCTAATGTTCTAACAAATCGATTTACCATATTGAATATCAATGAGATATCGAAGTTTTCCACAGAACCGGAGGCAAGTCCAACCCAAAGAAAGGCGATTGCGGCTTCAGTCCGGTTTGCTCCCTGGTTTTCGTGTCCAAATCGCCGTTTTGCGCTGTAGCGCCGTGGCCTCTGGCCGCCGGTCCACCGCCGGGTTGGGTCTCATGAACACCGACACCATGCCGGGAAGCTCGGCAACGTGGTAGATCTCGTCGGCCACGGCCCTCACGTCGTCGGCTTCGTGCATCGGAGGGAGCGCTCCCGCTCCGAACAGCCTCCCGTCCCCCTCGGCCAGATGGGCCGAGCACCAGTCGTTGTAGACCCGGGCCTGCACCCGGCCGAAGTCCACGTCCTTCAGGCTCTGGAGTCCGAGCATCGACGTCGGGTAGAGC
>JBOGJY010000357.1:0-2500 GCA_050745325.1 Terriglobia bacterium | reverse complement strand
TCGAGACCAACGTGCCCGGCATTTTTGTGGCCGGCGACGTGCGGCACGGCTCGTCGAAGCGCGTGGCCTCCGGCGTGGGCGAAGGCGCAAACGCGGTGCAGTTCGTGCACCAGTATTTGAGCACGGTATGACGATGCCACACGACACCCAACCCGAAATCACTCGCCAGGTAGCAGGCGAGCTGCGTAAGGTCCCTGTTTTTGCTGATCTCCCGGAAGATCAGCTTGACTGGCTTGCAGAGCGGTTCGAGGAAGTCCGCTTGGAGCCGGGCGCCGTTTTCATGCGGCCGGGCGACCCGGTCGAGCACCTCGTCGTCCTCATCGAAGGCGAGCTCCGCTGGCACCGCAATGACATGCCAGACGGGCCTTCCTTTACGTCGCGCGCGATCCAGGTTACAGGATTGCTCCCCTATTCGCGTCTTACACGCGCCGAAGGCACGGGACGCGCCATCCTGCCCTCCAGAACGTTGCGGCTGCACAAGGATCACTTTCCTGAAATGCTGCGCCTCATGCCCGAGCTTGGCCGGCGGCTTGTCGCCCTGATGTCCGACCGCATCCGCGAAATGACGCGCCTGGAAACGCAGCACGAAAAGCTGATGGCTCTCGGCAAGCTCTCTGCCGGCCTTGCGCACGAGCTGAATAATCCTGCCTCAGCCGCGCGGCGCTCCGCAAGCGGTTTGCTGGAGGCGCTTGAAGCCATACGCGACGCCAGTCTCAGGCTTTTGCAATATCCCCTTACCAACGCGCAAAAGGAAGCCATCGCCCGGTTTGAAGTGGAAGCGGCCCACCGGGCGCCCGCTACCTCGTCCGATCCCCTTGAGATCAGTGATCGTGAAGAGCGGCTTATGAAGTGGCTGGAAGACCGGGGAGTAGCTGAACCGTGGAAAATTGCCTCCCTCTTGGCGGAGTCGTGCATCGAGCCCGCCGAACTGGAGGGGTTGACCGGTGAGATTGGAAACGCGGTCATTGCCCCGGCGATCGAGAGGGTAGCCAGGCTCCTGGCGATTTACGGACTGGTGCGCGAGATTGATAACAGCACGCGCCGGATCTCGGAACTGGTGAGCGCCGTCAAAGAGTATTCCTATATGGACCAGTCGCCTGTTCAGGAAGTTGACATCCGCCGGGGGCTTGAGAACACGCTTCTCATTTTCGGTTACAGGTTTAAGAGCGGCGTGACGGTGGTGCGCGACTACGCGCCCGACTTGCCGCGTGTTTGCGCGCATGGCGGCGAGCTGAATCAGGTATGGACCAACCTGATCGACAATGCTCTCGACGCGATGGCAGGAAAAGGGGAATTGCGCGTTCGAACGGCCCGCGACCCCGACGGCGTTCTAGTGGAGATTGGAGACACCGGGCCGGGTGTCCCGCCAGAAATTCAGGCCCGCATCTTCGACCCTTTCTTCACCACCAAAGGGGTGGGTGAGGGCACCGGCCTCGGTCTCGACACCGCCTGCCGGATCATCCGCAACCACCACGGCACGATTCGCGTGGAGTCCAAGCTCGGTGATACACGATTCCAGGTGCGGCTGCCTTTGACCCAGCCACGCGTTTAGCGGACTCAAGCTAGGGATCCCGTGTGGCGTGCTGGTGTGTCGTCGCGCTGCTTGCCGCGTCCCTACGCGCTCCACGCGAAGCCGACCTCAGGATTGACAACTTGCCCCGGTTCTCTACGATACGGATGTCTCATGCACAGCATAGCGCATTATCTTTTGGAGCACGGATATCTCATCCTTTTCGCCTTTGTCCTTGCCGAGCAAATCGGCTTGCCGATTCCGTCTTTTCCGGTTCTGCTCGCCATGGGAGCTCTGGCGCATAGCGGACGGTATTCGTTTTTCGCGAGCATCGGGCTGGCGGCTCTTGCGTCTCTTCTATGCGACCTGGGATGGTATCACCTCGGGCGTTTCCGCGGCCACAAAATCCTGAATTTTTTGTGCCGCATCTCTTTGGAGCCGGATTCCTGTGTGCGCCGCACCGAGGAGTCCTTTGCCCGTCACGGTGCGCGGTCATTGCTCTTTGCCAAATTTGTGCCGGGCTTGGCCACCGCGGCGCCGTCCCTGGCGGGGCTGCTTCGGATGCGGATTTCGAGTTTTGTTGTGTGGGACGTTAGCGGCGCGGTCGCGTGGGCGGCGGCATTCGTTGGCGCGGGATACATTTTCAGCGCCCAGCTTCAAAGGGCGTCGACCGTCGCGCTGGGTCTTGGGGCGCTACTTGCGGTGCTCGTAGCGGGAGCGTTGGCCGCCTACCTGGTGTGGAAATACTTTCAGCGTCACCGCTTCATTCGCTCGCTTCGCATCGCGCGGATCACGCCCGAAGAGCTCCGCCAAAAGATCAACTCCGGCGAACAAATCGTCATTGTCGACCTGCGCCACTCGAGCGAGTTCGAAGCCGAGGACGTGCGGCTGCCCGGTGCGCTGCGCCTGCGGCCAGAAGATTTCGAACAATACCACGATAAAATCCCGCGGGACCGCGACGTGGTGCTCTACTGCACCTGCCCAAACGAA
>JBOGJY010000356.1:0-2670 GCA_050745325.1 Terriglobia bacterium | reverse complement strand
CATTAAGCCACTCTATTTTTTACCAACCAGTAATTAAGGTCAAGAGAATCAATCGGCTAAGTCGCAAAAAACTGTAGTTTGCGGAAATAGATTTACTGTTTCACGGCCGGTAGGTGGCCGAAGAGGTGTCCGTTTCCCATACGGTGACCGCTTGAAGTCGCACGCCTTGTCCCTCGATCCGGGCGCGAATGCCGTCGCTCAAGTGCTTGGCCAGGTTTTCCGCCGAGGGGTTCACTTGGTTAAAGGGTTCAAGATCATTCAAAAATTGATGGTCCAGGCGGTCGACGAGAGACCGGATTCCCGCTTTCAGGTCGGCAAAATCCACCAAAAGCCCGGCTTCGTTAAGCTTTTCACCCTCGACCGTTACTTGCACGCGGTAGTTGTGGCCGTGCACGTTCTCGCACTTCCCCTTGTAATTCCGCAAGGCGTGCCCGGCGGCGAAGGTATATTCAACCGAAACTTCAAACATTAGAATTTTCCAATAATAGATGAAGGTTTTTCAGGATTAAAATCCCAGGCGCCGTTGCAGCGCCAAGCTTTATGTCCGGCGCTGCCGCCCTAAAGGGCGGCGCTACGCAAGCCATTTCACGTGCAGGAGGGCGGGGTTTTAACCCCGCCGCTACACCTCGCTAATATTTTTGCATGAAAGCCTTCACTTCTTCCAGCCGGTTTGTACGGCGGTACTCGGGCAAGCTCTCAAAAAACACCTTCCCATAGGCTTTCCGGACCATCCGGTTGTCAAGCAGCGCGAGCACCCCATGATCCGTCTGACTGCGAATGAGGCGGCCAAAGCCTTGTTTAAGGGCAATCACCGCTTCAGGAATCTGATACTCAGCAAACGCATTGCCACCCTCATTCTTAATCTGCTGAATGCGGGCCGATACCACGGGGTCCGAGGGGACGGCAAACGGCAGCCGGTCGATAATCACCGCGCTCAACTGCTGGCCCTGCACGTCAACTCCCTGCCAAAATGAGCTTGTGGCAAACAGGACGGCGTGGGCGGTTGACCTGAACTTCTTCAGCAGGACCGGCGCCGGCGCCGAACCCTGGATCATCATCGGATACCGGATTTGAGGGCGCACGCGCTCGTAAAGGTCGCGCATCTGAGCATACGAGGTAAAGAGCACAAAGGCCCGCCCGCGCGTGGCCTTAAGAAGCTGCACCACCTCGGCTGCCGCCTGGCGCTGGAAGTCCGGCTCGCGCGGGTCGGGAAGGTGGGCGGGCGAATACAGGACCGCCTGCCCGGCGAAATCAAAGTGCGAAGCAAAGACCTTTTCGCGGGCGTTCTGGATGCCGAGGCGCGCCTTGAGGAAATTGAAATTTCCCGCCACGGCAAGCGTGGCTGAGGTCAAAATCACGGTCTCAACGCGGTCGAACACGCGCTCGCGGAGAATGCCGGAAACGTCGATGGGAGTAGCTTCGATAAAAACGCCGCGTCCCCTCCGCTCCCACCAGTAGACCCGGTTGCGCTCCTTGCCTTCGAGGACCGATTCAAACGCCAGCCGCTGCTCTTCGGCGCGCCGGGCGAGATTCATCATTTCTTCCGGATGGTCTTTCACCCGGCTAAGCTCCGTGCCGAGCCGCAGCAAGGCGTTCGCCAGCGACGAATAAGCGCCTCGGTTATGCTCGAGGAAATCGGCGCGGTTTTCGAAGTTGAAGCGGCCTTCCTGCGCGGGGAAAAGCTCGAAGAAAAGGCTGGCGCGATGGCGAAGCTCGCCGATGGCCCGGAAGACTTCCACGGCCTCCGCGTCTTTCTGTTTGGCGGTCCGCTCCGCGTCGCGCGCCAGCTCTTCCGCCCGGTAGCTGCTCACCTGCAAGCCAAAATATTTGGTCGCTACGTCTTCGATTTCGTGCGCCTCGTCAAAGACCACGGCGCTGTACTCAGGCAGGAGACTTGCGTAATCCGATTGCTTAAGCGCGAGGTCGGCGAAAAAGAGGTGGTGGTTCACCACAATCACATCGGATTCCGCCGCGCGCTGGTGCATGAGCGTGATAAAGCACCGTTCGAATTGCGGGCACTTCTGGCCGGTGCAGGTCTCGCGGCGGGCGTCAATCAAAGACCAAAGGCTGCTCGCATCAGGTAGCGCTTCAAGCTCGGCGCGATCGCCGGTTTCGGTGACGGCTTCCCACTCGCGGATCTGTTTGTAGTGCTCGATTTCATCGAGACCGCTGAGGACGGGCTGCCGCTCAATGTCGTAGAGTTTTTGGCGGCAGAGATAGTTTCCGCGCCCCTTCATCAGCGTGGCCCGCATATTCGGCGCGAGCTTTTGCAGAAAAGGAATGTCCTTGTAAAAGAGCTGCTCCTGAAGGTTTTTCGTTCCGGTGGAAATCACCACGCGCTGGCCGCTGCGCAGGATCGGCACAAGGTAGGCCAGCGTTTTGCCCGTTCCGGTCCCCGCCTCCACAATCAGGTGGCGATGGTGCTCGAGAGCCGACTCGATTTCTTCCGCCATCTCGAGCTGCGACTGCCGGAACTCGTATTGTGGATGGTTTCTGGCCAGCCAGCCGCCGTGGCCAAACACCTTGGCCAGCGGAACCCTGGCCTTCTGAGTTGCTTCGGGCATGAAGATAGAATAGCAGAACGCAACCGGCAAAAACCGGAAGGCGGAACGTTGTAGCGGCGGCCTCTGGCCGCCGGTTTTTAAAGAGTAAAGACCGGCGGCCAGAGGC
>JBOGJY010000355.1:0-3892 GCA_050745325.1 Terriglobia bacterium | reverse complement strand
CGCCGTGGCAGGGAGGGCATGGTGACGTTTTGGCGGATGTTACCGCTTCCTG
The DNA here is from genome assembly GCA_050745325.1 of Terriglobia bacterium. Lineage (GTDB taxonomy): Bacteria > Acidobacteriota > Terriglobia > UBA7540 > UBA7540 > RH2-MAG17b. Next base: position 3,840 of record JBOGJY010000355.1, on the reverse strand, counting down.
CCGGAGGCACAAGCTCAAGCTGGGTGTTTATCTTTCTCCGCAGGATAGGAAGTTTGGCGCCGGCCTCGGCGGCCGATGCAAGACGCCTGAGCAACAGAGTGCGTACAACATTCTGTACCGGCAGCAACTGACGGAAGTGCTCTCCCGTTATGGAGGAATGGTAGAGGTCTGGTTTGATGGTTCGATTGTGGTTCCCATTGGCGACATCCTCAAGCGGTATGCGCCCCGCGCCATGATCTTCCAGGGTCCAGAGGCGACCGTCAGGTGGGTGGGCAATGAGCAAGGCTTTGCGCCTTATCCGGCCTGGAATACAATCTCCCGGGCCGATGCGGAGACCGGCGTTGCCACTTCGATCCAGGGAGATCCCAACGGGTCCGTATGGCTCCCGAATGAAGCCGATGTTTCCATTTTGAGGCCCTCCTGGTTTTGGAGTCCGCAAAAGGAGCGAAACCTGCTTTCGCTCGAACAACTTATCGAAATCTATTACCGGTCCGTAGGTCATGGGGTGCAATGGATACTCAACCTTCCCCCGGATTCCAGCGGGCTGATGCCCAAGGAGAATTGCCAGCGGGTGAAGGAATTTGGCGATGAGATCAGGCGGCGCTTTGGGCGCAGCCTGGCGGAAACCTCCGGTTCAGGCGAACGGCTGCAACTTTCGCTGCTTTCACCCTCGCAGATTGACCATGTGATCCTGCAGGAGGATTGTAGCCTGGGCCAGCGGATTCGCGCCTACCGCCTTGAGGGGCAGACTCACGCCGGGTGGATTGCCTTGGGCCGCGGGACCGCCATCGGCCACAAACGTATCCAGCCCATTACGCCCACGGTCCTGCGCGCGGTGCGGCTGGTGGTGACGGAAAGCGCCGGGCGGCCCGAAATCCGCCGCATGGCTTTGTTTAACACCGGCGTGAAACCACCCTCAACCTGGGATGCTCCCGTGCACGTCTGGGCTTCCGATGAGGTTGGGTCGTGGAAGAACTACCGTTTTATGGCTGATCTTTCGGGCAAAATTGATGCGGCCGCACAATATAGGTTGAGATTCGTCCCGCAGGGCGGAGGGAAACTGGCCATCGAAAATCCTGTGCTGCTGATCGGGGGCTTGCCCCAGCCTGATTTGCTGCGCCGTGCGAAGGGATATACCGATGTCCTGATCCTCACCATCACTGGGGTTGATCAAAAGATTGTGATTCAAGGCCGGGTGCGCGGATCGGAGCAGGGCACACTGCTGTTGCGGCGACTCTGAGGAGGAGCCGGCGCCTTCATTGAATGAGCACGTGGCATGAAATGAATTCAATCGCCGCTCACCGCTAACCACCAGAAGGTGAGACGGCTGAAAGGACTGCGACATGATGGATTCCAACGATGACGCGCGATCAGAGGTTATCTCCGCCAGTGAGTCCGGAGACCGGGCGAAATGTTCCCGGCGCGGATTCTTGGGTGGTCTAGCTTCCCTCCCGCTGGGGCTGGCCGCGAATTCGTTTGCGGAGAGCCCTGCCCCGGCCGGGCTGACCCAGGGGCCAGCAGCGGGCGAGCCTCTGAGGGCGACAATTAAGGTAGGTGAAATAGACCGTCAGCTTGGTGAGGCCGATTCAAACGCCCCTGGAACTAAAGCGGCCGCAGCTCTCAATGTGGCTGAGAGGCGCGCTCCCATATCGAAATACATCTACGGACAATTCATCGAGCAGCTTCGTGATCTGATCAACCGTGGGTTGTGGGCGGAGATGATTGATGACCGGAAGTTCTTTTTCGAGATCAACTCCAAACCTGATGTCGAGCCAGCGTCGCCCCGCCGCTTTCCTGGGCGCCGTAGACCGAACCGCTGGCGGCCGGTTGGAGGGGATGAGTTCGTGGTGATGGACCGCGAACATCCCTATACCGGAGACCATACACCGCTTGCCCGGCTGGAAGGCGGCGCGCTTCACGGCATTCAACAGGCGGGACTCTCGCTTCGCCAAAGCAAGGCCTATACCGGTCGCATAGTTCTCGCGGGCAGCCCTCGATCCAAAGTCTCGGCCACTCTCGTTTGGGGGCCTGGCCCTGCGGACCGGCAGACTATCGCCATCCCGGCGCTTCGAGCTGCTTACGCCAAATACCCGTTGAAGTTCAACCCCAAGGCAGACACTGATGACGGGCGCATTGAGATTGCCGGAACGGGAAGCGGAGCATTCCATATTGGCGCCGTATCGCTCATGCCGGCGGACAACATCCACGGGTTCCGGGCCGATACCGTCGGCCTGCTCAAGCAGCTTCGATCGGGAATCTATCGCTTTCCGGGCGGCAACTTTGTCTCCAATCATGAGTGGCGCGATGCCATCGGCGATGTTGACATGCGGCCTCCGCGATGGGACAACGCGTGGTCTTGGGTGCAGCCGAATGACGTAGGCATTGACGAGTTCATGATTCTCTGCGGTCTGCTGGATGTGGAGCCTTACATTACGGTCAACGCGGGATTTGGAGACGCTATTTCGGCGGAACACCTCGTCGCCTACGCCAACGGTTCAACGGCGACAACCATGGGCGCGCTCCGCGCGGCCAACGGCCACCCGGCGCCGTACAAAATAAAGTGGTGGGGAATCGGCAACGAAATGTACGGCCCCTGGCAACTGGGCCACATGATCCTCAAGCAATATGTCATCAAGCACAACATATTCGCCAAAGCCATGCTCAATGCCGATCCCACCATCAAGCTGGTGGCCTCGGGAGCTTCTCCCGGCGAGATGACGGTGGACGGGATCTCGCTCCCTTGGACCGGCAAGGTGGTGGCTGATTTCGGCTCCGATGCGGATTGGACGGGCGGGCTCTTCCTCCATTGTCTCGACAACATGGACGTCGTTTCCGAGCACTTCTACACTTACAGCGGGCAGCATTTCGATCTTGCGCAAAACAAGCGGGTGAATGTGTCCGAGCCGCTCATCGAGTGGGCGCGAAAGCCCGCCAACCGAGTGCGCACAAAAGTGGAAGCCTACCAGAATTATCTCGAGCGCATTCCTGCCCTCCGCGAAAAGAGGGTTCCCATCAACATTGACGAATGGGCCTACGTGGGCGTGCCGCCAAACCTGAAAAACGCGCTGAGCCTGGCATGGGCGCTCCAGGAAATGTTCCGGCACACGGACATCATCACCATGGCCGCCCACACCATGGGTACTTCGTGCATTGATTACACCCATGCCGAGGCCGCAATGAACACCCTTGGCATGATGTTCAAGCTCTACCGGGATCACTTCGGCGACCTGCCGGTTGAAGTCACCGGCAATTCCCCGCAGCCCGCCCCAAAGTATCCCGTCGGAGGCGATCAACCCAAAGTCAACGCCGGGAGCGACACCTATCCGTTGGATGTTTCCGCTGCCTTAAAGATAAAGAGCGGTGGAACCGCTTTGACCGTGGCGGTTCTCAATCCCACGGAATCCGCGCAGGCGCTCGATCTCGATTTCAAGGGCATCAAGCTCCGCAGCGCAGGCAAAATGTGGCGGATCACCGGACCCAACGCCAACGCCGCAACGGGCCTTGGCCATTCTGAAGTGGAGGTCAAGGAAGCTGCCTTTGATCAGATTCCCACAACGCTCGACGTAGCGCCGCTCAGCATCAATATTTACGAATTCGAGAGGGGCTAGAGAGTTTGTGTGACAACTGCGGTTGTAGCGGCGGCGTTCCCGCCGCCGGTTTTCCGGTGTTCAGAGTTGGTAGCCACGGTCACAGCCTTATGTGTTTCCAGGCCATTCGTAGGTATGAGCCTTCACGGCCAGGTAATTCTGATCGAGAGCAGGCTCGAGCAGCAGGATCGCCGCGATGCGCTGCGCCATTTCCGCAACCCAGCGAACCTCATCCTTGGTCATGGGACGGCCC
>JBOGJY010000354.1:0-19331 GCA_050745325.1 Terriglobia bacterium | reverse complement strand
TCAACCGATACCGCAAGGTGTTGGTAAGCTTTGAGAAGACCGAGGAAAGCTATGTCGCCCTGCTGACCTTGGCTGCGGCCATGATCTGCTGGCGCCAGACGATCATTATTTACGGATAAGCTCTAAGGAGATTGCAAGAGATGTTGTTGCGGCAATTCAACATGCAGAGGTTAAGGAACTGGAAGCTCGCGGATTGCGGTTAGCGGCACAAAGGAAGTTGGAAGAACCGTTAAAACTGGACAATGCCGAAGCCCAAAAAATACTGGCGGCATTCAAGCCACCAAAATGATTTTTGGGCAGGCTGCCTGTTTTTTGGGCAAGTGCCTGTTCTTAGGCAAAGCTGGGGTTCCCCTATGAAGAGGGGACTGAACCATGTGCTGCATACTTCGCCGTCGTGCTTTGTTTTCAATCGTTTCAGCGGCGGGGGGACGCCGCCGCTACAGCGCCTTTTCCGGCGTTTTCATAGAGGCTGTTGTAGCTGGTCCTGTAGTTTTGTGAAAACGCGCGAAGCGAGGAAGTTGACTCATACCCTTCCCGCAGGCGTCTCACAATCGTCCAATCCATCGGCCCAATCCATCGGCTTGACTTTGTGGTCCAAAACCTATAATCCTAATGCATGTAATCCGCACGCGTCTTTGGCGTTTGAAGGTCTGGAAAAGCGGGGGTAATTCAGCGGTAGAATGCCAGCTTCCCAAGCTGGACGTCGCGGGTTCGATCCCCGTCCCCCGCTCCATGTTCTCAATCAGTTACGAGAAAGCTTTCCGGCGGCAGAGTCCAATAGAAAGACAGACAATGGTGCTACGGTAGCCAGGAACAAGATGGCCGCCGCCGCCGCCGGGCGCTCTCTCCTGTTCGCACATCCGTTCAGTGGGTCGGATACCAACTGGAACTTTCCTACTCGGCCACGGCAGGGAGATTCTTATGCGCTTAGTATAATATAATATATTTAACTTGACGCTATCATCACATTGATATATTGTTTACCCCGAATCAACCTTCAATCCTTTCTGACGCCTTGGCGCAAAGGTGGGTTAAGTTGCCGTTCTTCCCAGACCAACTCGTCCATGGCGTTTTAATGCTTTCCATCTGCCTTTTTGTCTTGTCGTTCCTGCTCATTGTTTTTGTGATTGGGCGGCGCATCCGGCACGAAAAAGAGTTCAAACTACTTGATGAATTCCGATCCCGGCTGCGGGCGATTTTCGCCGCCTTGCGCGACCAAACCGCTAGTTATGACGAGGCGCTCGGGCAAGCGCGCGCGCTCTTCAGCCTCCGTTTTCAAGTGCGCATGGAGCAGATTTTTCTCGAGCATCTAAAGGTTCCAGCGGACGCCGTGTTTATAAAGAAAATGGCGGAAGACCTTGGTTTTGTTGATCGCTGGCGGCAATGCCTCGGCCTGCAGCAGAGACAGGACTCCGCGAGTAAGCGAGATGCGCGTCCGACGCTCCATGCGGCCCGATTCTTCACTCGTGCCCGGAATGCTGAAAACCTGGGCCGCATCCGGCACGATGGCAGTTGGAAACTGTTGGCGCAGTCGTTGTGGGATCCCGACGCGGACGTTCAGCGAGTGGCTTTGCGGTCGCTTGCGGCAATTGGTGAGCCGAAGAGCTTTCCCGTGCTGGTTGAGCATTTACAGAAAATGGTTATTCAGCCGGGGGCCAAGCTTTCCGACCGCGACCTGCTTGCCGCTCTTGCGTGCTTTCCTCTCGGGCTCTCCGGCGATCTTATGCCCTTGTTCCGCAATTCAAACTGTCGAATCCGGCTGCTCGGCGCCCAGATTCTAGTGCAGATGGTTGGCGCACAGACGGCAGAGGACGGCCCTCCCTCCCTGGAAGACTCAGAGGTGGGAACCGGGCTTACCGAATTGATCCTCTCCCAGCTTGCAACCGATGAGGATGCGGAAATCCGCGCGCGCGCCGCGATTTTAATGGCCCGCGTGCGCGACGAGCGCGCCGTGCAGAGACTGCGGGAGTTATTAAACGACGAGACTTGGTTCGTGCGTCTCCACGCGGTTCGATCGCTCGCCCAGCGGCGCGACGCCGGCTCTCTGGCTCTATTGTCAGCAAGGCTTACGGAAGTAAATTGGCGGGTTAGAGAAGCGGCTGCGCACTCGCTTGCTCAGGCGGGCGCCGTGGGAATCAACCGGCTTGTGCTCACTTTTCTGTCCACGCGCGACGCCTATGCGCGTGAGCAAATTGCGGAGGAACTTGGAACCTCCGGTGAGCTGGCGCGGATGCTAACCCGCTGCGCGGCGAACGGCGCCGGTCAGGAGCTCCAATTGCTGAAGGAGATCGTCAGGATGGGGAAAACGGCCCACCTTCAATCAGCTTTGGAAGCGCAAAGCAGGACTTCACCGGGTGCGGCCGTCCTCTCTACGCTGGCCGGAGGTTCCGACCCGGAAGCGCAAGAGTGGGCCAGTCACATGACGGCGCAGTGACCTGTAGCGCAGTGAGCGTACAACGACGCTAATTATTTGTTAAGTGTTTATTACCCGGAGTCGGGACTTCGAAATATTTTTCGGGGAGGGATGAATTGTGATGGGCGATTGGGGACAACTGGCCCAGCACGCAATGAATATCTTCAATTTTCTGACCATCGCCTATTTTTTTGCCGGCAATGGTGTTTACACAATTCTAATGCTGATCTCCCTGGGATCGGCCCTCATCTACAACCGGAGGCTGGCCTACCAGGGCCTGCAGGAACTTCGCCATTCGCCAGCGACGCCACCCGTCACCGTGATCGTTCCCGCTTACAACGAGGAAGACTCGATCATTGAAACAGTTCGCTCGGTGCTTCAAGCCGATTACCCCGATTTTCGCCTGATCGTCATCGACGATGGTTCCACCGATGGAACACTAAAGCGATTGATCTGCGAGTATCAGCTTTTCCGGATGGATTTCATTGTTCGCTCGCCGCTGCCCGCCGGCAGCATTTGTGGCTTTTACGTGAATCCTGATTTTCCGCGGCTAACGGTTGTCACCAAAGAGAATGGCGGCAAGGCGGATGCGCTCAACGCCGGCATTAACTTTTGCCGCACTCCTTACTTTTGTATCCTGGATGCGGATTGCCTGATCGAGCCAGACGCCTTGTTGCGTCTGATGCGCCCCATCGTTCGCTCGCCGGGGGAAACTCTCGTATGCGGTGGGATCATTCGCATTCGTAACGGATGTACGGTTGCGAACGGCCGCATTGAACGGATGAAGCTGCCGCCGTCATGGGTCGAGCGGTTGCAGGTGGTGGAGTATCTTCGCGGGTTTTTATTTGGCCGGCCAGGCTGGGATCTGACGGGTGGGACGCTGATCGTTTCCGGAGCTATGGCGATGTTTCAAAAGCAGAGCGTCGTTGACGCCGGCGGGTTTAGCCCTGAGACTGTCAGCGAAGATATGGAACTGATTGTCCGCCTGCGCCAGCGGGCGGCGAAGATGAAAAAGCGGATTCAAACGAGTTTTATTCTGGATACAATTTGCTGGACAGAGTGTCCTTCATCGATTGCGATGCTGGCCCGCCAACGGCGCCGCTGGCAGCTCGGTTTGTGTCAGACACTCCAGATCAATTTCCCGATGCTTTTTAACTGGAAATACGGCGCCGCGGGCATGATCAGTTTTCCCTTTCATCTTTTTATTGAAGGCCTGGGATCTGTTGTCGAGTTCATCGGGTATCTTGTAGTTCCTCTCGCCTTTGCGCTGCACCTTGCTCTTTCCAATTTCTATATACCCCTTGTTATCCTGAGCCTGGTCTATGCCTCATTTCTCTCCGTTGGAGCGGTCCTGGTTGAGGAACTCACGTACCGCCGCTATCCGGCGCGGCGTGACCTTTACGCGCTGCTTGGCTGGAGCTTGTTGGAAAACTTCGGCTTCCGCCAGATGATTCTCTATTTCCGCGTTCAGGGATGCATGCGCTTTCTGGCCGGGTTACACCGGTGGGAAAAGGTCTCGCATACGGCAGGCGAAGCTGAAGTTGCGTGACCGTTCCGCGGTTGTGCCCGCGCGGCCGGCGCCGCTTGGTAAGGACTGTCAGCGATTTGCAGACCAGCGCCGCGCCAGAAAGCAGTTTGCCATTTGCATGACCTCGAAGCTCAGCCTATTGTTTCGAACCCTGCTTGTGGCGGCCCTCGCAGCGTTTTTCTGTGTCAGCGGCTCTGCGCAGGATGAGTCCACCTTCCTGCGAGCGAAGGAGACGATGCCGTGCGCGGATAAGATTCAAGCTGCTCGCGAGCGCCCAAAACCCGATCGTGATCTCGCAGCGGCCCGGTGCCTGGAGAGCGATGGTGAGAATGAAAATGCAGTGGTTTGGTTCAGGCAATCTCTCAGTGTGGCTGTGAGCGCGGCGCCACGCCGGACGACCGTCTGGTACGAACTTGGCGAGGCGCTGGCGCGTTCACAAAATACCGCTGGGGCGGCTAAGGCATTTGAAAGCGCGTTGCGCCTTACGCCGGGAAATACCGGAGCGGAGTTCGGCCTCGCCCTCGCTGACGCAAAGCTCGGACGGTACAATGACGCGCTCGCGGCCTACGGTGAGGTGCTCGCCAAATCGCCAGCGAATTATGATGCCCTCCAAGGTAAGGCCTTCGCGCTTTACTGGTCTCATCAGTTTGGCGAATCACAGAGGATTTTCAAACGGCTTGCGCTTCTGAATCCTCAAGACCAGGAAAATCCGAAGGCGCTCGTGTCGATTGCCGGCGCAATGGACCAAGATCGTTGGGCTGCCATGAGGCCACCACACGGCGCGCCGCCACAAGCGTGGTTGGGATATTACACAAGCTACCTCGCTAACCATCCGAATGACAGCGCGGCGAGGGAAGCCCTCGCTCGCACTGAAGCGCAGTTTGGAATGTACCCGGACGCGATTCGCGAGGACCAGCACGCCTTGCGTCTGGACCGGTCGAACGAGAGCGCGCAGCAGAGCCTGGCGAGAGTGCTGAGCTGGAATCACCAGTTCGCCGCGTCCGTCGAAACATACAATGGGCTGCTGAGCGAGCAGCCACGGAACCGTGAGGCGCTTGAGGGCTTGGAGCGCGTTTTCGAGTGGTCGGGCCGCCCGAAGGATGCGCTGGCCACTGAGCTGCGATTGCTCGCTCTCGATCCCGCCAGCGCGGATGATTTGCAGGCCGTCGTGCGGCTTGAGTTTGCGACGAAGGACAGCCGGGCGGGCGAAGCATCGCTTGCGCGTATGCTTCTCCATCATCCGCACGACCGCTGGGCGCTTCTCGAAATGGCCCGATTGCAGGTCCGGCAAGGGCGCCTGCAGACGGGTCTCAGCTACTACGATGACATTCTAGCGGATGATTTCAATGATCCAGATGCGCTCTACGGCGAGGCGCGCATCTACTATTTTCTCGGCAACCCTGATCGGGCCGAGCCGCTGGCTGCACGCTCGGTCGCGCAACGCCCAGCTGATTTCGACGCCCTCCTGTTGTACGCTCGTATCGAGCGCGCCATGCGTCACCGGAAAAAATCGCTCGCGCTCGTTCACCGCGCGTCACTCCTGAACCCGGCGAGCCCTGAGATCGCGGCTCTCAAGGCGGAAATCGTGAACGACCATCGCGTGACTGTGCATACCACCAGCGCCTACGCGCGCGAGCTGGCCTTTCAGAATGTCTCACCCTACGGCGTGCGCTACGCTTCGCCCGGCCTGATTATGGAAGACCTGAACACATACAGTTCCGCCGTTAGGACTGGCTTTTCATTCCTTCCCCGTACGGATTCTTACGTATTGCTCGCGGCCACTCCCTCGAACAGCCCTTTCGGCGGAATTCAGGGAGCTGTAGCGCCATCGGAGCTGATGTACGGCCAGACCACGCGCATTTCGAAGTGGATGTCGCTGCGCGGTGGTTTTGGCGGCGTGCGCATGGGGCCAGGCGAGATATACGACCTCGCCGCGCCATCGCCCCCCACCATGACGCCGACCATCGTGCCCGTGGGTTACTTCGGCTACAGCGCGTTTCCCACCCGCAAACTAAGTCTTGATTTCTCAGCGTCGCGCACAGCCTTGACTTACACCCCAACTTCCGTACGCTTCGGCGCCGTCGAAACGCGAATCGAAGGCGCCATTAATTACGAGTTTGATTCGCGTACCCGCGTGGGCGCGTCGTACTACCACAACCGCGATTCGTCGGCGGTGTATGAGCAGCCAAACCTGCTGGCGGGCGGAATCATGGAGCCTGAAAAGAACGGCCGTGACCACGGCGACGGAGGGACAGTGGTCTTCAACCGCAGTCTCATCCGCTCGGAGCGTTTCTCGCTCGACGCCGGCTACTCCGGGCTTGCGTTTGGATATGCGGGCGCGAAAAATGGCGTCTTCATGGGGTTCTTTAATCCCGCGTTTTATCAGAGCCATTTTTTAACCACGCGCGCTCAAGGAATGCTGTGGGGTCCGGTCCAATATACCCTCATCGGGGACGCAGGCATTCAGCAGGCCGCTGAGGGGGCGCCGCTCACACGCGCGTTCAGGGTTGGACCCTCAGTCAGTTTGCACGTAAGCCGCACGCTCTCCCTGACGCTTGGGTATCTCCATTACAATTTTGCCCAGTCGCTCGGAAGCGTCCGGGGCAACGAAGTTGAGCTTGAGACAGACTGGCGCTTCTAAGTTTTCAAACCATCGATTCATGGCTCGGGCTCCGTTTGCATCCCCATTTTACTTCCTGGCAGCAACAACCAGATCAGGATGATCCCGGCCGCAACCGCGAGAAACACGCCGTTCAAACGATAGAAAGTAACGGGTTCCGAAAGCAAAGCAACAACTGGCCCCGCGATGACGGACGAGAACGCCGCCGTTACGTACGCCAGTGGGTTGTCGCGGAAGAAGAAAATGATTACTACCACGGCCGCAAGCAGCGGGACAAAGCGCATGACCCAGCCCATAGCAAAGCCACCTGCGTCGTGCGCGCTGGAGGGGCCCATCGCGACGAGTAAGAAGGCAGCGCTTAGCCAGAGCCACCAAGCCTTGCGCCGCCATCCAAAGGTCACGCCATAGATCACCGCAGCCAATACAACGACTGAGACCACTGAAGCAAGTAAGCCCTGCAAGAGGCATCCGAGACCAGGTGAATAGGAGCCCCATTGGGAGTGTGGTCCTGGATAAGCGATGTATGCGTGAGCGTGGAAGCGGTCCGATAGAAACGCAAGGAGTTTCGTAAGCCCGGCGCCCACAGCAAATACCATGGCAGCAGCCACCGTCGCGTCGCGCCGCCAGACTCGGCGTGCGCCGGAATCAAATAGCTGCCACGATTCGGGATAAAGGCTGGTCGCAAGCGCGAGCAACAGCCATACCAGCGCACCTGCGAGAATGAGCACGACGAGGTAGCTTACGCCAACCTGAAGCCGGAAATTAGCAAGCGAGATGGACGTGTCGTAAGCGCGGGCGAGCGCGGGAAGGGAATTAAGCTCAAAGAGAGCGAGAAGCGCGGTGAACACCACTGCAATTTTGAGCGCCTTCATCCACCGCACGGCGCCGCGCCGGACCTGGATGGCAAAGAGCCATACCCCCCCCGTAATGAATCCGATTCCCAGAAGAATCGCCGCGCCGGAAAAGACCGAGTCCGCAAGCCGCGTCGTTTCCTGCTCGCGCACCCAGCTCTCCGGCAGCTTGAAGGACCGGTGAAAGCCCGCAAGCTGGTCCCCGGCGAGATCGACTTCCAGCCGGTAGTGAGCTTCGCCCACGTTGCGCGGGTCGCCGGGCCGGGCTTGCCAGACCAATGTATAGTCCTCGCGCGCGGGACGCTTCAGCGCCATGGAATCCTGCAGCGCAAAGTTTGAAAGCTTGTAACCTTGCTTCACCAACTCATGTTCCCCGAGAGCGAGCGCCTGCGCAGGTGTGAGCGACGCGCCAGGGGCTATCTCGGGCAGCACGTGCTCGTGCCCATACACCTTCCCGCTCGCGGCGTCCACAAAGACGATGTGCTCTTCCTTCTCGAGCGGCCGGAACAAGCGCACCTCCCAGAGCATCGGCTCCGAGGCCTCGCGGATGATCTGGCCGGCCTTCGGCGCGGGCAGGCGTTCAAGAAAGTACCGGAGCGCAAGCTGGTCCACGTTTTCGCGCAGCCAGGCCACGGAGCGGTAAGTGGTGGTGTTCACATGAAGCGCGCTCAAATAATCCCTTGCCGTCTCGGTGGCAGCGGTGCGCGTTGTTCCAATTTTGGTCCCTCTGCCCAGGCGATAAACTTTAAGGAAGCCGAGCGCGCCAAAAACCACAATCACGATGAGAGCCGCAAGGACTCTGCGTCTTGAATAGGGTTGGTAATGAATCCGCGGTTTTACCTCCGCTGCCGTTTCGTGCTGGGCGCGTGCAATGCCTTCGCTCGCGTTGGTGAGGGGAGATTCATCCGTGAAGTCGCCTGTCCGCCAGTAGGCCACCAGCGCGACAATCAAGGGAATTAGCATTACTCCCGCGCAGAGGCCTCCCGAAAGCATGAGGTAATGGTTCGAAGACCGGAGCAGGATGAAAGCCTCGTAGAGCGCGTCCACCGAGTAGTGCCACATCATGGTGGCGATGATTCCAAAGCGCAGCATGATGACACCGATAAGAATGCCGCCAAGCCCCACCTCCAGCCCCCGGATGAAAAACGGCTGGTTCGGATAAGCTGAATGCAGAAAGCCCCAGTTAAATGCGGCAAGAACGAGCGCGAGCGGCCACGACTTGGTGACTTTTTTAAAAAATGGAATGGCAAAGGCGCGGAATTGCAGCTCCTCAGTGACGGCGGGAAAAAATCCGGTGAAGAGCACCGCAACCCAGGGAATGGCGGTATTGAGTTGGTTGGAGAAAGGAATATCCGACGGCGCCCACGCGCCCAGATGATTGGCGGCGAGATAAAAGACGGTTTGATAGGCGAAGAAGAAAAACGTGAGCGTAATACCCACGATGTTGGCCATCAAAAAAGACCGCGTGCGCAAACCGTTCCAACTGAAGTAGCGCCGGAAGGAGAGCAGGCGCGGAAAAGACTCGCGGTAGACCGGCTCAGAAGAAGCGACAACCAGGAAGATGATCACGCCGATTCCCATCGCGCCAAGAATGGCGGTGAGCAAATAACTTGTTAGGAAATTTGGAAAAGAGTCCGTCGTGCGGTAATAGAACTTATCGAGTGGAAAGTTATTCAGGCGGCTCAAAAGATCGAGCCCCATTGCGACGAGGCCCAGCATGAGCGAGATGCGAAGCGGAACGTCTCGGTCCCGCAGTCTCTGCACCAGGATCACCAGCATGGCGAGAATCAGAAGAAACCAGAAGACCTGGTCAATTTCCTGCGCGGCGTCGTTGTGCGAGCGGATTTTCTGATATCCGCGCGCCCAGTCTTCCGGGATTTTGACGAACTCGTCCAAGCCCGCTACCTGGGCGCCGTCGATATCCACCACAACGCGCAAGCTGCCCGCGCCAAGGTTGACGTTCTTCCACCTCCAGGTAAAAGAGTAGTCGGTGCGCGCGGGCCGCTTCAGGCGGTCGGCTTCCTCAAAGGCCAAGTTGCCCAGGTTGCGCTTCATGACGCTGGCCAGGAAAGACTCCGCCACGGTGCGAGCTTGGTCCTGGCTGAGACTGGCGCCAGCGGCGGCTTCGGGGATTTCGTGGCTGAAGCCCACCACCTGCCCGGCGGCAGTCACGTCCACCTCGAACTCTTCCTTCTGCTGAGGCTTGAACCAGCGGTGCGTCCAGCGCCACAAATGGACCGGGCCGCTGGTGAGCAGGTTCATTTGCGTGAGGCCCTCGGTGCGCTCGAGGTAAAGCTTCGTCATGTCGTCGTAATTGAAGATGGCTGCGTGCTGGTATCCCTCCAAGCGGAAACCTCGGTTGGCCAGGAAATCGGCGGCGATGGTTTCTGACTGGCTGCGGTTTACGCGAAGGTGGAGCGTGGCTTCGGGAAAGGCGCGCGAAAAATACTTCAGCGCGACTCCAAGAGACGTGGCGGCCACGGCCATAGCGATTGCTATGGTGATGTACTGCCTCTTCGTCAGTTTGACCGGCATTAGACCCTCATCCTACCCGCTTGGCCATCACCCACGCCGATGCGCCGTTTTCGTAATAATTTTCGATTATCCCGGTTTTCTCGTATCCGCGTCGTTGGTAAAACGCTTGGGCCGCGCGATTGTCTTCGGCGGTTTCAAGTGAGACGTATTTGCAATCTCTGGCGCGCGCCCACTCCTCCGCGGCGTCTATCAGGAGGGTTCCCACGCCGCGGCGGCGGGCCTCTGCGGTCACATCGATGGTGACGATATGTACCTCTGCCGCCGGCGTCTCATGCGCCACCAGAAAGCCGGCGATTTTCACACCCTCCCCGGCAACCCAGGTTTTGGACTTTCGATGGGTAATAAACGCCTTGAGATCTTCGAGTGTATACGATACGCCTGGCGGAAAACAGGTTGTGTCGATTGCGTGCAGGGTTTCAAGATCAGCGGATCTGTAGTCGCGCAGCAGCATTGAATTGTGTCCATCCAAACGGCGACGAGCGCGTTAGGGGTTACCCGCCGGCCTGAGGCGGTAGCGGGGAGCTGTTGTTTAGCCCTACGGCTTTTCCCACAGCCCTCAGAAAAGCCGCAGACTTCAACAGCAAGTCTGCGCCGCCCAATTGTACTACAGGTGTCAGAGATAAATGAGACATATGATACATACGAGATGCATTATTGTTTGATAACATTACTTTACGGCGAGCCTTCCTTTCGGAGCCTGAAATAAGGGCATAACTTGAATCCGGGTCGCCACCGCTACTTCTTCAATCTATAACCTAATGCGCGGTGCGCCGCCCCTCCCGCCGCCCGCCTCTGATTCCAAGAATAAAATCTCTGCGAACAGGCTCTTTTCGATGCTATGCTCATAATATTACCTGTGTCCGTAGCGGCTAACACTGTAAAATTGCGCGATAAGGGCTATTGACCTGATTCGTTAATTTGTCATACACTGCATCCCACTGTGGAAATGAAGATATCTTGCATTCCGCGTAATAAGCGGTTAGATTAGTACGGTTATCACGGCTGAGTTTAATAGCTAAAGCCTTGTTTCAAGAGTGAAAATGCTCGTGGCGCCGCTTTTTAGGAGTTTGTGTTAAGATAGCGGCTGGAGGGATATCTATTGGCGTATACCAGGCCCGCTATTTGTAACGATTCAGGAATAAGCCTTTCTGAACGAGGCTTAACCTTCGGATGCGCCGGCCGCCAAAGCGTGTTGCTGCCGTCGACATTGCTAACAAGGCTCGAGCAGGCGAGTGGAAAGCAACAGACCAGTTGCGTGCGATTAGGATTTTGCATCTAACGGAATGTAAGGAGTGGCCTGAAATAACCTGCGCAAAGCCTCGCGGCTTTAACGGTTTTGTTTATTTCTATAGGCTTCCCCGGGTAGCCCCCCACCCGGCCCGCTCTGCGAGCTCCCCCCCTTCTCTCGCAGGGAATGGGCCCGGGGTGGGGGGTGTAATTTAGGTGCCTCTTTTTTTGTGTGTGACTGCCAATCCTGGGTCAGCGCTCCCAGAAAAAGTGAATAGGGTTTGTTCTCGTGGCGCCGCCGGCATAACATAACGTTCCTCTTCGCCCTATTCGCCAACCCCAAAAGGCCACTTATGTTAGGATATTGACGCATTAGGTACCCTTAGCCTGTACCTTCCCGAGTGCGCTGTCACCGCTGAAGATGGCTTCCGGTCCGTGGAGCTCATCGAAGCTTGTTACCGGAGCGCACGGGTTGGGTAGCGGGTTTTTCTGCCTCTGTAACGTGGCGATAGATACCGCGCTCCCGCTTGATCAATCCAGCCCTCCCGATTTTAGCCGAGGCCAGCCCCGGGGTTGAATCACCATACAGGGAAGCCAAGTGCTATAATTTTTTGAAGGTTGTAGCTTCATGACAAAAGTTTTTGCCGTCTTCCTTTTGCTCCTGGGCGCCCCCTCTCTGATCGCAGCGCCGCAAACGCGGACGGTTCTTGTGTTGCCATTTGAGAACCGCAGCGCCAGCGCCGACCTTGGCTGGATCTCCGAAGCGTTTGCCCAAGTGCTCTCAACACGCCTGGAAGGTCCGGGACGCTTCGTTCTGGGAAGGGGAGAGCGCAATGGCGCGTACAAGCAACTTGGTGTTCCCCCGGATACTCCGCTCACGCTCGCAAGTGAATACGAGGTTGCGCAGACGCTGGGCGTGGATTGGATGGTGGTTGGAAGTTTCAAGGTGACAGGCCAGCAGTTGAGCGCCCAGGCGCAATTGCTGGACGTGAGCAGTCTTAAACTTGACCCTCCCATCGAAGAAACGGATGCGCTTTCAAATCTGATCGCGGTGCAAAATAGGCTGGCGTGGCGCTTGCTTGTTTCCTACGACAAGGATTTTAACGGCGACTCAGAAGAGATCTTTGCGCAGCGTTTCCGCCCCGTCCGCCTGGATGCGTTTGAAAACTACATTCGCGGCGTTCTTGCCACGGACGGCGCCACAAAGATCCATTTTCTGACCGCCGCGGAACGCCTTGATCCCGCTGACCATCGCGCAGCATTCACGCTCGGGAACTATTATTTCAACAACAAAGATTACGCTAACTCCGCGGTTTGGCTCGCTAAGCTGGATGCGAACGATCCTAATTATCTGGCGTCCCTGTTTCTCGCCGGGGTCGATAACTTTTTTATGGGCCACGATGCGGACGCAGAAAAGGATTTTGAGACACTTTCGAAGCAGATGCCTCTCAGCGAAGTTTGGAACGACCTTGGAGTGCTTGAGACGCGGCGGGCCAGTTATAAAGAAGCGCTGGCCAGCTTCGAACACGCTTACCAGATCGATCCGGGCGACGCAGATTACAGTTTTAACCTGGGGGCTTGTTATTCCAGCATGGGCGAGTATCCTGAAGCCGTGCAGTATCTCGAAAAGGCTGAAGCTGCGGATCCGAGTGACCTTGGAGCGCGGACCCTGCTCGCCTATGCGCTGGAGCGAGCGGGAGACCGCGCGGGCAGCCAGGCCCAGCTTGCATGGGTGGCAGGCCACGACGGCAAAGCGATGGCTGATTTGAACGACAACATCCTTCCCCAACCGCGGCTGAAGAAACAGTACAACGGCGCCGCTTTCCGGCTGCTTTCTGTGACCGTGCACAATTCGCTCGAAGACATGCTTAACAAGGAGGCGCCCGCGCAGCACGGGCGATTTCACTTGCTACGGGGCGAGGACTATGTGAAGCAGGGGCGGTATCCCGAGGCGATTCGCGAGCTAAGCGAGGCTGCTGCTTTGATTCCGGGTGATCCTGACGTTCACTTTTTTCTTGGCCAGGCGTATGAGATGCATGCAGACCACGGCAAGGCAATCGAAGAGTTTGAAACTTCTCTGCAACTGAACAACAGCGCCGTGACCCACCTTTGGCTTGCCCACGCGTATCTTTCTCTCCACCAGACTTCAGAGGCCCTGACGCAGGGGCAGGCGGCTCTTGCGCTCGAGCCGGGCAATGCGGATGCGACGCGGCTGATTGATTCCATCCATCAACAACAACACTTGCGGGCGGACCCTTGAAACCAAACCAGAAGGACGGCCATCTTGCACTAGCCGTGCTGGCGCTGGCGGTCATGTTTCCGGCTGCGCGTCCGGCTGTGGCTGCCGAGGGCAGCCAACCTGTCGTCGTCGAAATCCGGCTTGACGGAATTATCGAGCCGGTAACCGCGGAATACGCCGAGCACGGAATCGCCTACGCCAATCGCATTCATGCCACCGCTATCTTGCTCGATCTCAGCACGCCCGGCGGGTTGGGTCTCTCGATGCGGGGTATTATTCAATCGATTTTCAGTTCCGAGGTTCCGGTCATCACTTACGTGTCTCCCAGTGGCAGCAGGGCCGCTTCAGCGGGCTTCTTCGTTTTGATCGCGGGCGATATCGCCGTGATGGCTCCGAGCACCAATGCCGGCGCCGCCCATCCTGTGCTGCTCAGCGGCGCCGACGTGGGTAAGACCGAGGCCGCAAAGATGGAGAACGACGCGGCGGCCTACATTCGCAGCATCGCCGAACAACGCGGACGAAACGCACAGCTTGCCGAGGCCGGAGTGCGCGAGAGCAAGTCCTATACCGATCGCGAGGCGCTCAACGGCCACTTGATTGACGCTATTGCCGCCACTCCGCAAGACATCTTCAAGCAGTTCGACGGTAAGACGATCAAGCGTATCAATGGAAGCGCGACGACTCTCCATCTCTCTGGCGCCCGGATCGACAGCTACGAAATGACTTCCCGCGAGCGATTTCTTTCGCACCTGGCGGATCCCAACCTTGCATTTATCCTCGGCGCGCTGGGCGCTATCTTGCTTTATTTTGAGTTCACACACCCTGGGATGGTGCTTCCCGGCATAACCGGCGCTATTGCTATTGTTCTCGCCTTGCTGGGCTTTAACCTGCTTCCCATTAATTATGTTGGCGCTGTATTGATTCTGCTGGCGCTGGTGCTGTTTGCGCTCGAGGCGCACATAACCTCGCACGGGCTGCTTGCGGCCGGAGGTGTCATTGCCATGCTCTTCGGTTCGCTGATCCTGATTAAGTCCCCGTGGCCGGGTCCCCATATCCACATCTCCACCTCGCTCGCCGTGACGCTGCCGGTAGCGATCATCATCTTCTTTCTGGTCCGCGCTGCGGTCCTTGCAATGCGCCAAAAGACCGTAACCGGTCCGGAGGGTCTGGCCGGCGAGCTCGGCGTGGCGCGTACTGATCTTGCGCCTGCGGGGAAGGTTCTAGTGCACGGCGAGCTTTGGGATGCGCGGTCCCTCAGCGCCGTAGCGGCTGGTGAATCCGTTCGCGTACGGTCTGTGGACGGGTTTACGCTGCTGGTTGAACGCTGCGCGGAGAGCCAACAGACGGACGGAAAAGTTGAGCCAAAGGGCGCGCTGTGAGTGGATGCCCCCGGACCTCAAAGCCGAGCGTAAAAATAAGCTCGGATTAAGATTCCGCGCCATTCCGATTTGGATTATTCTTACCTGTGCTGGCCTATGCTGGCGTGTGCGGACACACAGGAGCCCAGCAAAGGCAAGGTTGAAATTCTTCGCCCCGTGCGGGGCTGATCTTAAAATTTTCGACTGGAGGAGGATTTATGGCTGGCGCAACGATTGCAATTATCATCATCATCCTTTTGTGGATCTCGGCGTGCCTGAACGTACTTCGTGAATATGAGCGGGGTGTGGTATTCCGGCTGGGGCGGATTCAGACGCCGGATAAGGGGCCGGGGCTCATCTTCATCCTCTGGCCGATCGACAAAATCCTCCGGGTCACCATGCGGGTGGTCACCTGGGACGTGCCTCCGCAAGACGTGATTACGCGTGATAACGTGCCTCTGAAAGTCAACGCCGTGGTTTACTTCCGCGTGATCAACGCGCAGAAAGCCGTGCTCGAGCTTGAGAATTACCGCTACGCCATCGAACAGCTCGCGCAAACCACGCTGCGCTCCGTGCTGGGTGAGGTTGAGCTGGATGATCTGCTGGCGCAACGGGAGAAGCTCAACCTCCGTTTGCAGACCATACTCGACGAGCACACTGAGCCGTGGGGCGTGAAAGTGACCAAGGTGGAAGTAAAACAGGTTGATCTTCCGCAGGAATTGCAAGGCGCCATCGCGCGGCAAGCCGAGGCTGAGCGCGAGCGGCGCGCCAAGATTATCAACGCCGATGGCGAGTTCCAGGCCGCAGAAAAGCTCAAACAAGCCGCCGAAGTGATGCAGCAAGAGCCCGTCTCGATTACTCTCCGCTATCTGCAAACACTTACCGAAATCGGTGTGGAGAAGAACACGACGATTGTGTTTCCTCTGCCCGTCGACTTGTTAACGGATTTAATCGGCAAAGCAACTCATGCGGCCACCTTGAAAAGCGACGCGCGACGCGCCGATGCGCCGCCAGGTCTTGAAAGCAAGCCGCCGTCCGCGGAGTAGCGCATGACAGAGTGGGGTGTTTTTGAGGAAGGCTGATGACAGGGCCGCGTGTGGGCGCCAGTACGTTGGCTAAATGAGGGCTTTGCGGACATGGGGTCAAGAACGGGACAGCAGGGACGGGGGCTTTCGGTGCGCCAACTGACGTTCATTTTCTTTGGCGCGGTGGGGGTCTGTGCGCTCTTCTTTGCCCTGGGATTTCTGCTCGGAGTCAACCGCAAGTCTGCGGCATCGCTTCCAGCGGTCGAGCAGGTACAGCCGCCGGGTGAGATTCCGCCCGCGGTAGATTCATCGCTTCAAAATGCGGGCGCCGGATCGCACGCGGCGAATGCCCACCAGTCGACGGTGATCGAGCAGAACCTCAAAGAAACGAGCCAGTCCAGGGGGGCAGGTGAGTCTTCATCGCACGCGGCGCAAAGCGCCGCAAGCGCCACACGTGAAAAGTCAGCGGCGCGAACTACTCCCCTAGCGGCCGCCACCGCCCGCAGCACCCGGACGCTCGGGCAAACTGGACCAGTTAAATACGTTGAGCGCGGGATCATGGTGCAAGTGGCCGCGTTACGCGCCGGGCGGGACGCGAGGTCTCTGCTGCGCACGCTCAAGTCACACGGCTATGCTGTTGTGGTGCTCACTCCTGCTGAGGCTCACGATAGCCTGTACCGCGTGCAGGTCGGACCGTTTAAGACTCACGCAGAGGCTGCGCGGGCGGTGCGCAGGCTAAGCAACCAGGGCTTCAGACCGTTTATCCGGCAGTAGTAAGAATGCGCCTGTCGGCGAAAAAGTAAGAGCAGATCGAAGATGATCCCTCCAGCTTGCGGACAATTACTGGTGATACTCGTGAGCATCGTTTGACCAGCCTTCACTTGGCCTCTGATGGAATCTTGAAACACACGGGAGCCCGGCTTATTGCAAGCGCGGCGAGTGGTGTGCTACTCGTTCTTGCATTTCCTCTGCCCGCGCTCAGGGGGGTCGTTTGGGTTGCGTGTCTTCCGCTGTTTCTGGCGCTCGTGAGCGAGCGGAAACTTGGCCGCGGGTTCCTCTTAGGACTAGTGACCGGCGTTATCTTTCTCGCGGGCAGCCTCTACTGGTTTGTGGGCGTGATGGAGAACTATGGTGGCCTGACGCTGCCCGAGGCCCTCGCCGCCATGTTGTTATTCTTGACCTTGTTTTCACCCTTTTGGGCGGTGTTTGGGCTTGTCGAAACGTGGATGGCCAGGCAGTCCGCCGGTTTGGCGCTGCTTCTGGCTCCCTTTTTTTGGGTTGCCATGGAGGTGGCGCGGACCTATTTCATCACAGGCTTCCCGTGGAACCTGCTGGGCTACGCTGTTCAGGCCCGCGGCCTCGACCGGCTCGCGTCAGTTACGGCCGTTTACGGGCTTTCTTTTCTCGCCGCCGCAACCAGCGCCCTTATTGCCTGGGTTGTGTTGGAGCCGCGCTCGCGTCTGGCGCGCGCCTGGACTGTGGCGTGGCTCGCGGCGCTTTTGATTGTGGATTTTGCTCTCGTTCCGCCTCCGCTAGCGCGGGGCCGGCATTTAGCCGTCCTCGTCCAGCCGGACGTTGCGCTTGCCGGGCCGCAGGTGGCAAGCTGGGCGCCGTGGCGGAACACCGAGCCGCTTGAGAATCTGGTCAATCTTTCGGTTCGCGCCGTCGAACGGCATAAACCGGGCAGCGAGGGACCGCCGTTGGTGATCTGGTCTGAGAACTCCGCCCCGTTTTTTTTCAGTCGCGACCCCATCTTCCGGGGCGCGCTTGAGAGCCTTGCCCAGCAAGCTCACGCCTACGTTGTGGCGAACACGATCACTTTTCTGGGCGGTGAGAATTCGATGCCCCAGAATACCGCCGTCGTGCTGGCACCTTCGGGAAGCGAAATCCTGGAGTATCATAAGATTCATCTGGTCCCGATGGGTGAATACGTGCCGGGCTGGCTGCGTTTCACGCGCATGAGCAAGGTGACGTCTGAGGTGAGCGACTTTGTCCCTGGCTCCATTTACGGCGGCGCCCAAACGCCTGATGGATCGCTTGGGGTGTTCATTTGTTACGAGGCTATTTTTCCCCAGTTGGTGCGCCGCCTGACGCCTGCCGGCCCGGGCGTGCTGGTGAACATTTCTGATGATGCATGGTACGGAAAATCAGCCGCCCGTTTCCAGCATTTCAACATGGCCCGTTTCCGCGCCATTGAAAACCACCGCTATCTTTTGCGGGCCACGAACGACGGCATTACTGCGGTGATTGATCCATACGGCCGCGTCGTTTCGAGCGCGCCGCTTTATTGCCAGACGGCGCTGGCGGCGCGCTTCAGCTTTCTGTCGAAGCGCACGTTCTATACCGCGCACGGGGATATTTTTGCATGGCTCTGCGTCGCAGGATGTGGCGTGGTGATAGGCGCGGCGGCAATCAGGAAGAGACCGCGCGAGGTGTGAGCGAGAGATGGCGCTGCCAGCATCGACCCGGCCATCGGGGCGCACCACCGCGAAGCGGTGGAAGATGAATAGCCGTGGGTGAAACCCACGGAATGCGAACCACGGGCATCCCCGCCAACCCCGTAGGGGTTGAATATTGTCAAAGCGTCGCGTTGCTGGCGCATCAAGATTGTTAGGCGTTCGGCTCCTTCAGGGCCGATGACCTTCAGTGGCTGTGACCGTGGGTTTCACCCACGGCTATTCATGTTGCTCCCCTTTTGGGGAGCAGATGCCGGGCAAAAGCGCCAGAAGCCGTCGGTTGAAAAGGAGCCATTGTGATCGAAGAACTGGAAAGGGAATTCGCAAGCATTAAACAGAGGGTATCCGACCTTCGAGGTTTTCTTTGACCCGCCCAAACTCCGGCGGGAACTCGCAGAGATTGAAAAGCAAATGGCGGACCCTGGCTTCTGGCAGAATCAGGCGGCATCGCAAAAGCTTCTTCCCGGCCGCCACCGCATAGAAGTGGTCCTCGAAACTGACCAGCGCCTGCAGTCGCGCTTGTCTGATATTGAAGCTTATTTCGAGTTGGCGCGTGAGGGCGAAAACGTCACCACGGAGCTCGAGCGCGAGATTGCCTCCTTACGCCATGATATCGACCGGGTAGAAACCTCTTCTCTGCTTGCGGGCGAAAACGACGCGCTTAATGCGATTGTGACCATTCATCCCGGCGCCGGAGGCACCGAATCGCAGGACTGGGCGGAGATGCTGCTGCGGATGTACCGTCGCTGGGCGGAGCGGAACGGTTTCAAGTTTACGCTGATGGATTACCAGGCCGGCGAAGAAGCGGGCTTGAAGTCCGCCACGTTTTCCGTGACCGGGGAAAACGCCTACGGCTTGCTTTCGTCTGAAATCGGCGTTCATCGCCTGGTGCGGATCTCGCCGTTCGACGCGGCAAAACGCCGCCACACGTCTTTTGCGTCCGTGTTTGTGAGTCCTGAGATTGATGATAACATTGAGATTGATCTCAAGCCCGACGAAATCCGGGTTGAGACTTACCGCTCAACCGGCGCCGGAGGGCAGCACGTCAACACGACGGATTCCGCGGTCCGCATCATCCA
>JBOGJY010000353.1:0-7806 GCA_050745325.1 Terriglobia bacterium | reverse complement strand
ATGTTGCTCTCCTGCGTGCGCAAAGGCTCAATGGCGACGACGACGCCTTTGGGCCGCGCAACTTCGTCCGCCAGCCGCAGAAAATCCACGATCTGTTTCCAGGCCCGCTCGCGGGAAAACCCTGGGGGAACGTTGCGCGATCCCGCGCTGCCCCACACCACAATCGTGCCGCCAAGCTCGCGGCAGCGGGTGAGGGCGAGCTCCATATAATTTCGCACCGCGTCCGTATCCACGTGGTCCCCCACCACGCGAAGCGTGCGAATAAAGCTGTTAAAGCAGTCGCAGCGAATAGGAGAGGCAAAAACTTGCTGCTTGAAATTTCCGAAAGCCGCCTCGCTCATCGCCGCCACTTCCGCAGCCGCCGGCTCGATGTAATCAAACCCGTAATGAACCACCTTCGGCAAGTTGGCGCACTTCGTGCAAACGCCGATCTCGATATTCCCGATGCGGGCCGCAGCGGGCGCCGCCACCGCCGCAGCGCCCAGCGCCGCACCCAAGCCCGTCAAAAACTGCCTCCGTGAAGTTTTCATCATTGATCCTTCTTTCTCAAGTTGTCCGGCGAATGCCGGAGGACTAACGAAATCTCGCCTCAGATTGACAGGTCGCGCCCCCTCACCCGACCCGCGGAGTTTACCCTGAGCGGAGCCGAAGGGCGGGCCACCCTCTTCCCGAATCGGGGGTGAGGGGAGCACTGGAAACTTGATTCATTTAGCGCAAACTCTCCAAACCCTCGGAGTCCACTACAGTCGAAATATAAAAGAAATATTTTCATGCTTTGTGGCCTGAATTGCAAAGTGTTAAGATATCAAACTCCGTTACGAAGGAAAATTAGTCACGGTCGATCCGAACGTGGCTGAGGGTTTGCAACGTACCGCCAACCATCCGAGTTGAGATAAGTAGCAGAACATGGCCGAGAATTCACAAGGTTCAGAAATCACCCGCCGCGATTTCCTGAAGACCAGCGCCAAGACGGGCGCCGTAGGTTTTGCCGCGATGGGCGGAATCAGTTTCATTACCCATCCGGAGCGCGTTTTTGGCGCGAATGACCGCGTTCGTGTGGCCATTTGCGGGGTGCGCGGACGAGGCAACGACCACATCCGCTCGTACGCGCGCCTGCCTAACGCTGAGATTGCCGCTCTGTGCGACGTCGATGAGAACGTGCTCGACATGCGCCTGGCCGAAGTGGAAAAGATGGGGAAACCGCGCCCCCAACGGTATATCGACTGCCGGAAGATCATGGACGATAAATCCATCGACGCGGTTTCCATCGCCACCCCCGACCACTGGCATTCTTTGATCGGCATCTACGCGTGCCAGGCGGGAAAAGACGTTTACGTTGAAAAGCCTTGCTCGCACGCGTGGTGGGATGGAATTCAACTCGTCCGCGCGGCGGAGAAATACAACCGCGTGGTGCAAATGGGCGCGCAAAGCCGCTCGAACAGCGCCATCCAGGAAGCGGTGAAGCAAATGCGGGATGGCTTGATTGGCGAGGTCTACCTTACGCGCGGACTTTGCTATAAGTGGCGGCCCACCATTGGCCACACTCCTGTTTCGCCGGTCCCGAAGGGTGTGCATTACGACCTTTGGCTGGGCCCGGCGCCCAAACACGACTTTACCAAAAATCGTTTTCATTACAACTGGCATTGGTTCTGGGATTACGGAAGCGGAGACATTGGCAACCAGGGAATCCACGAAGTGGATATTTGCCGCTGGGGCCTGGGTGTGGATTGGCCCAACAAGATTTCGGCCATCGGCGGCCACGTGATGTTCAAAGATGACCAGCAGACGCCGAACATTTTGACCGCCGCCTATGAGTTTGATCTGCCCGATGGCTCGCGGAAGATGATGGAGTTTGAAGTGCGTGGCTGGTCGACCAACCATGAAGCGGGGATCGGAACGGGAGCTTTCCATAGTCATGGCGTGCCCGCGGCGGGATTGCAGCATCCGCGTCCCCACCCTCACCATCCGCCCGCTGGGCAAAGCGGCGCGGCGCTCGGTCCGGTTGCGCACTCGCCCGGCACCATCGGCAATATCTTCTATGGGTCGAAGGGCTACTTGGCCATCGATGGCTACGACTCGTATATGTCGTGGCTGGGTGAAGGCCAGGAGCCGGGTCCGCACGCGAATGGCAAGGGCGATCACTTCGCCAACTTTATCGACGCGGTCATCAGCCGAAGGAAGCAGGACCTTACCGCGCCGATTGACGAAGGGCACAAATCGACCATGCTGGTGAACCTGGCCAATGTGTCTTACCGGCTTGGACGCACGCTGAACTTTGACGGAAAAACGCAGAAGATTACCGGCGATGACGAGGCCAGCCGGATGCTGCATGGCTCCTTCCGCGCGCCCTTTGTCGTTCCTGAGCATGTCTAAGCGCCTGAAGTTTGGCAAATTTGTACTGAATAGACCACATTTCTCTCCGTAATCAATCTCCGGTTTGCTCCGGGCGGCAGGTCGGCGCCAGCCTATGAGGGCGGGTGAGGGGTGTCCGTACGGCCATTTTCTAATCTTTGGGGCGCCCGTCTTGTAGCGCAGAGTTCGTCTTTTAACCCAACAGCTTAGGCCGCAACCCAATTTATTGTCATCCTGAGCGTAGGGAAGGACCTGCTTTTCCAGGTCATCAGCAGATGCTTCGCTTCGCTCAGCATGACATCTGCTTTGGCTGCGGCTCTGCCGCGCTACCCCCAATTATTAGAAACGTTGATTCTAAAGACTCGCTAGGCTTCGTTCCGTGAATTCTTGTGTTTTTCTCCAGCTCCCCAAGAATCGCCGTGAACCTCAAATTAAGGTCCGCGCTACGTCTACCTCAGCCATTTTCTAATCTTTTCTTTAAAAACCACAGGCATAGCCAAAGACGGGATGCGTACGCCACCCCTGCGTTTAGCATATCAGAACGTCATGAGAAATTTGAGACAAATGGGATAAATGGGACGTTTTCCCACTTACATCTGCCCCAACCCTCGCGTGACGGCGTGATTCAGCTTATTCGCTCAGGGTCTTGATGCTTTCCTCCTGCTCGCGCGGCAGCTCAATCGAAAAAACCGTCCCTTCGCCGGGCATGGAGTTCACCTGGATATCGCCACGATGAGCTTTCACAATCTGGTAACTTATCGCCAAACCGAGCCCCGTGCCGTTCTGGAAACGCGAATGGAAAGGCTCAAACACCTGGTCGAGTTGCGCGGCTTTCATGCCCGTGCCGGTGTCGGATAAAATCACAACGACTTTGTGCGTGTGCTGGTCCTGAATCTCGGCTGTCAGCCGCCCGCCGTCCGGCATTGCTTTCAGCGAATTATTACAAATGTTCCAAAACACCTGGCGGATTTTGTCGGTATCGACGCTCGCCATGACTGCCCCTTCCGGAAAGACGCGGTTTACCTCGTGGTTCGGACCGAACAGCGGATTGTGCTTCAGGAGCAAGAGCGTTTCATCCAGAAGGGCCGCCAAATCAACCGGCCGGAATTCAAAACGATGGTCGCGCGCGTACACCAGGAATTCGGAAATCAGTTTATCCAGGCGGGCGGATTCGCGGCTCACAATGCCCATGAGCTTGGTTTGGTCGTCATCAATGTTTGCAATAGCCTCGAGCAGCTTGACCGATCCAGAGATGGACGCCAGCGGATTGCGGATTTCATGCGCGATGCCGGCAGCCATGCGGCCAAGCGTGACCATGCGGTCCTTCAACTGATCTTCGGCTTCCCGCTGCTTCTCTTGGGTGAGGTCTTGGAAGGTGTAGATGTATCCCACCACGTCCTCGGGCCCCACCTTCAATGTCGCTTCGGAGATGCCGAGCACGCGCGGCTCTCCATCCGGGTGGCGGTAGAGGGCCTCGTGCCGCGTGTAAGGTGGGAACGCCGCCGGGCTGGCGCCGCGGGTCCGCAAGCCATCCTGCAGCACCGCATGGATCGGTTTGCCACGGAGGTCATCAGCCCGCTGCCCCAGGATGTACTCCCCCGCGGGGTTCACGATCAGGATTGTGCCGGTAAGATCAGTTGTAATCAGCCCGCCACGCATGCTCCGGATGATGTTTTCGTTGAGCGCCTGAAGGCTGGCCACCTCACCCGTTTTCGCCCTTAATTCTTTCCCTGTTCTGCGAAGGCTTTCGGCGAGGTAGCTTGAAAGATAGGCCACAGCAAAGAAGCCAAACAGAGTCGCCAGAATCTTAAACTCAAAAGTCTCGAGGTCAACGGGTAAAGCGGCAGGCGCGATGACCCGCCCCACCGCCGGATGCAGCTTCGTGAACGCTGGGTAGAATCCGGGAAGATAAGCCAGGCCGAGCACAGCGCCCATGCAGAGAAAGCTCGCGCCTGCGATCAGGAAAGCTTGCGACCTCGGGAGCACCACGCTCGCCATAATGACCGCGAGGAAATAAAGCGAAAGGTAGTTGCTATCAAGGTTTCCGGTGACGTGGACTACCAGAGTGATCAGAACGATGTCGCCGCAGATTTGGATATACGCCTGAAGCGCAAGGTCGCGGCTGAGCTGGCTGTAGATGAGATAGAAGAGGCCGAGAACGTACCATAGGACAATGATTTCAACGAAACGCATCACCGGGGCGTGGCTGGGCGGCGGCGCCAGGAACTGGCTCACCGTGAATTGAATGGCAAAAACAAAGGTGATGATGACAAACCGGATTTTAATGATCCAGGAGAGCCATTGTTGAAGCTGGTCGGAAGCTTTCACGCTTACAGTAGTATATGAACGGTTAACCCGCAAAACAAGGCGCCGTAGCATTTGAGTGTTTTTCATGGTTGGGTAGCAGGCGATTTTTGAGTATGATAGACGGCTGCGCGTTGCGAGGCGCCGCATGATAACTAACGAAGCTTCGCTTCAGACCCGTGGGCGCACACCGCCGCGAAGCGGTGGAAGATGAGTAGCCGTGGGCGGAGCCCACGGAACGTAAACCAAGTGATTTCCCTGCAACTCCGGAGGGGTTGAATATCGCCACATGATCACATACCCGGCGCATAAGGCGCAATCAGATCGTTAGGCGTTCGGCCCCGTTAGGGCCGGCAGTCTTCTCCGTCCATGACCGTGGGTTTTACCCACGGCTATTTTTGTCGCTCCCCGTCGGGGAGCAGGAACCGCTGGCGCAAAGAAACTTGACTCATTCACATCAAGTTTCGCAGCTCAAAGTTTCTAGCAATCTAAAAGGAGCGATTGGGATGAAATTAGTAACCTATCAGGTTGGCAAACAACTCAGAGTGGGTGTGGTGGAAGGAAAAACCGTGGTGGACGCGCGGTCCGCCGTCGAGATGGTGTCTGGCCGCAAGGGGCCGAAGGCGCTCTACAGCAATGCAAGGTTCAAACAGGCGGCAAGCGTGCTTGCGGATTCGGGGTCTGCTCCGCGAGAGATGACCGGCGTGCTGGCCCGCGGGGACGAATGGCTGAGGGCGCTCAGCGCCGTCTCAAAAGGCTTGAGCAAGGAGTTGAAGCTTGCGGCGAAAAATGGCGCGCTGAAAGGGCTGGTTGTCCCGCTTGATTCGGTCCGGCTGCGCGCTCCAATTGCGCGGCCCGGCAAGATCACGTGCGTTGGACTCAACTATGCTGACCATGCTCTCGAACAGGGTCTTGAGCCGCCGTCGGCGCCCATCTTCTTTCTGAAATCCTGCAATACCATCTGCGGACCCGGCGACGCCGTCATCCTGCCGCCGAATTCCAATCAACCTGATTACGAAGCGGAGTTTGCCGTGGTGATTGGCAAGCCAGGGCATCGCATTCCAGAGGACAAGGCATACGAGCACATCGCCGGATACATGATCTTGCACGACGTGACGGCGCGCGACATGCAGCACGGCGACAAACAATGGTTTCGCGGCAAGAGTTGCGACACGTTTGCCCCTACCGGCCCGTGGATTGTGACCAAAGACGAGGTCCCCGATCCGCACAACCTTCGCATTTCACTCACACTGAACGGTGCCACGATGCAGGACTCCAATACGTCCAATTTAATTTTTAAGGTACCTTTTCTCGTAAGCTATCTTTCGCAATCGGTTACTTGGGAAACGGGCGACTTGATTTCCACAGGCACGCCGCCGGGCGTGGGAGTGTTCCGCAAACCGCCGGTATTCTTGAAAGCTGGCGACAGCATGAGCGTCACGGTGGAAAAGCTCGGCACGCTGACGAATCCCGTAGTGGAATAGGAGCCGTGGCGCGAAACGTTGCAACCGCGAACGCCAATCGTTTTATGAATCATCCAGACTGATAAGGAGATCATCATGCGCAGCGCATTTTCTCGAAGAGATTTTTTGCGAGGCTCGCTTGCCGCCGCCCCGCTGCTTGGCCTTGCTTCCACGCTTCAGGCTCAAGGGCGCAAACGCCTTCCCTTCACCCTGGGCGTTATCACCGACGAAATCTCGGACGACCTCGACTTGGCTCTCGACTTCATCTCCACCTATCATCTGCGGGGATGCGAGCTGCGGGACATCTGGGGCAAGAACATCATGAATTTGAAGCCGGAGGACCTTTCTCGCGCCCGCCATTTGATCGAGGACTATAACCTGCGCGTCAGCGACATCGGTTCGCCCATCTTCAAATACAATCTGCCGCAAATGCCGGCCCATCCGGAGCTGCCGGACCGGTCGTTTGGCGCCGCGTTTAGCGATAAGAATAGCGACGAGCTGCTGATGAAGTCATTCAACCTGGCCCATTTCTTCGGGACGAACAAGGTGCGCGTCTTCAGTTACTCGCGCGTGAAGGAGCCGCAGAAAGCTTATCCCTACGTGCGTGACCGCCTGGCCAAGGCCGCTGAGATGGCGGGAAAGAACAACATCGTCCTCGTCCTTGAAAATGAGATGGATTGCAACGTCGGAACAGGCGTGGAACTTGGCCGCATCCTCAAAGACATTAACAACCCCAACCTTCGCGGCAACTGGGACCCCGGCAACGCCGTCATGCTGGGCGAAGTGCCTTACCCGGACGGCTACAACGCGGTGAAAGGCCTCTTCGCGCACATGCACGTAAAAGACGCGCGTAAAGATCCCACCACCGGGCGTCTGCGTTGGGCGCCGGTCGGCGCAGGGGTCATTGACTGGAAGGGCCAGATTAAAGCGGTGCTTGATAGCGGCTATAATGGAACCATGTCGCTCGAAACGCACTACCGGCGGGCGGACGGCAACCGCGTGGAAAGCTCACGTGAGTCGCTGCTGGGGCTGCTGAAAATTATCCAGGAAGAATCTTAAGTGCAGTGACAAGTGACGAGTGATAAGTGACTAGTCCACGGTCAGAAAAAACGCTGACCGTGGCCGCCACAGCGGGCCTGTTTGCCTTACCGTAAGCCATGACGCCGAACTCATCCCAAACCAGAACCATTGCTCCTGCCCGGAAGCTTCACGGCGTTCTGCGGCTGCCGGGTGATAAATCAATCTCTCATCGCTACGCGATGCTGGCTGCGATTGCAGACGGCAGCTCGGAAATCCACGGCTTCGCTTCGAGCGCGGACTGCCAAAGCACCCTCGGCTGTCTTCGCGCCTTGGGCGTCGAGATCAGCCAGCAAGGCGACACAGTTTCCATCGCGGGTCGTGGAGCAGGCGGGCTCCAGGCGCCCGCAGCATCGCTTGACGCCGGGAATTCCGGCTCCACAATCAGGATGCTGGCCGGAATTCTCGCTGGCCAGCCATTTACATCCCGGCTGGTGGGCGACGCTTCGCTCTCGCGCCGTCCCATGAAACGCATTATCGAGCCGCTCGCGCGCATGGGCGCGCGCATCACGGCCGCTGAAGGCGGCCTGCCGCCGCTTGAAATTGAGGGGCGCGGCCTCACGCCGGTTGACTATCGGCTTCCGGTAGCAAGCGCGCAAGTTAAGACGGC
>JBOGJY010000352.1:0-10361 GCA_050745325.1 Terriglobia bacterium | reverse complement strand
TTGGAGTGCGGCTGTTTCGTAGGGGCGAGGCTTGCCCCGCCCTCGAGACGGAAACATGGGCCTTTCCCGGTTCGGTCTATTCGGGTTTTGGGGTGCTTTGGAGTTTTTGGTGTGCACCGTTCGTATTTCAAACCCTGCGGCTTTTTGTTGGGACTGGTGAAATGCCGCAGCGTTAAAATACGAACGCTGCGCTACAACCGCCCAGGGCGGGGCAAGCCCCGCCCCTACGGGACAACCGCGGCGGGCATTTCATTATGAGCGCGATAAATATAATCAATGCGGAAAAAGCTCTCAAACCCTTGACTAAAAAAAGCGGGCAAGACAAGATACCAAGGAAGTTCTGAACAACTCAGCCTGCGCGGGAGCCGGGCGAGCCACACCAAGACAAACGGAGGATTCATGAACGCGAAGGAGGTCTTAGAGTACGCCGCGTCCAACAACGTGAAAATGGTTGATGTCCGCTTTACGGACTTGCCCGGAATTTGGCACCACGTATCTTACCCTATTCATGAAGTTGACGAAAAATCATTCGAAGATGGATTCGGCATGGACGGATCCAGTATCCGTGGCTGGGCTGCGATCCATGAGAGCGATATGCTGCTGGTGCCCGATCCGAGCTGGACGATGCTCGATCCCTTCACGGACACGCCGACGCTGGTGATGATCGGCGACATCATCGACCCCATTACCAAACAGCATTACCACAAAGACCCGCGCTACATCGCCAAAAAAGCCGAGGCTTATCTGAAATTTACCGGCGCCGGGGACACGGCTTTCTTCGGAGCGGAATCGGAGTTTTTCATCTTCGATAACGTGCGCTTCGATCAGGCGCAGCAGCACGGCTTTTACTTCATCGACGCCGAGGAAGGCCGCTGGAATTCAGGCCGCGAGAAAGACAACCTGGGCTACCGGCCGCGTTACAAGGAAGGCTACTTCCCGGTGCCGCCGACGGACCATTACCAGAACCTGCGCAGCGAGATGGTGCTCGCCATGGAAAAGGCGGGGCTGACCATTGAGTGCCATCACCACGAAGTCGCCACCGGCGGGCAGTGCGAAATCGACCAGAAATTCAACCCCCTCGTCACGGCGGCGGATTGGATGTTGATTTACAAATACATCATCCGCAACGTGGCCTACCAGTACGGCAAGACGGTCACGTTTATGCCGAAGCCGATCTATCAGGATAACGGCTCCGGGATGCACACGCACCAGAGCATCTGGAAAGGCGGCAAGCCGCTGTTTGCGGGCGACAAGTATGCGGGCCTCAGCCAGACGGCGCTTTGGTACGCCGGCGGACTGCTGAAGCACGCGGCGGCTGTGGTCGCGTTTGCCGCTCCCACCACGAACTCCTATAAACGGCTGGTGCCCGGGTTCGAAGCGCCGGTGAACCTAGCCTATTCGCGCCGCAACCGTAGCGCGGCAATCCGTATTCCCATGTACTCGGCAAGCCCCAAGGCCAAACGGCTGGAGTTCAGACCGCCCGACCCTTCAAGCAATCCATACCTCGCCTTTGCCGCTATGCTGATGGCGGGGCTCGACGGCATCGAGAATAAGATCGATCCCGGCGAGCCGCTCGACAAGGACATTTACGATCTCGGCCCGGAGGAGCTGGCCAAGGTTCCCTCGCTGCCGGGCTCGCTTGAAGACAGCCTGCGCGCGCTGGAGAAGGATCACGACTTCCTGCTCAAGGGGGATGTCTTCACCGAGGAGCTGGTGGAAACGTGGATTGACTACAAGATGAAGAATGAAGTGCAGGCCATCGGCGCGCGCCCGCACCCTTACGAATTCGCTTTGTACTACGATATTTAGTGAGACTTAGCCGGGTTGTAGCGGCGGCCTCTGGCCGCCGGTCTTTACTATTAAAAACCGGCGGCGGGGACGCCGCCGCTACAGCGGCTTCCCGGCGTTGTCACGCGGACCCTACAACCGTGACCGTGGGTTTTACCCACGGTTATTCCCATCGCTCCCCTTCGGGGAGCAGGAGCCTCGCTAAGCCGGCAGGGGACTAAAATGGGTTTGCCATTGCTCTTTTCCTTTTGGTTTTTGGTGGCGGCCTATGTCGTTCACGTGATCGACGAGTCGCTGCTTGGGGGCAGTTTCGTCGAAAAGGTGCGCCAACACTGGTGGCCAGAATACTCCTGGACGAAATTCTTCTGGTTCAACACGAGCTACTTTGTCGTCATGATCGCGAGCGTCCTCGCTTACGACTTTATGGGCGGCGCATGGCTCATCTTGCCACTCGCGTGGTCGATTGAACGCACCTGCAATGGATTCTGGCATGTTTGGTGGACTATCCATTTTCGGGAATACTCCCCAGGGCTACTCACTAGCGTCTTGTTCTGGATGGATTTCTATTTCATTTTGCGCTACCGCCCGCCTTCGCAACTGCTCACTCATCTGGTCTTCTTACCTGCCCTCGCTATTGGGCTTGTAGCAACCGCCTTTCTGTTCTTTTATTTTCCTGTCGTCAAAGGCCGAGGCGGGTGGACCAAGGCTTGAGAACTTGCCGTGCTCATCCGGGCGGCGCGAAACACGATTTCGGCCGCCCGATTTATTTTTGGTTCGCCCTAATGAAAGTGGCCGCCGCGAATTTCCGGTATAATCCTCAACGATGGAGAGCGTCTTCTCACTCATCGCGTTCGCGGACCCGGCGAAGGCGGACGGCAATCTCGCGCGCCTTGAACAGCTCCTTCCCCAGTCCCTTCATTACCCGCTCGCCTCATTACTTGCTCAGTCGCCAGACCCTGACGGCTCCCTCAATCTTCTCGAACGCTACGCCGCCAAAGCGCCGCCTGAAACGCTCAAAGAGCTGGCGGCCTATCCGGCGGCGTTGACTTACCTGACCGCAATTTTCGGCGTCAGCGGTTTTCTGGCCGAAACGTTTCTCTCGGAGCCGGGGTTGCCTCTGCAATTTGCCCGCGACCGCAACTTCAGCAAGTTGAAATCGAAGGAAGATTTGATGCAGGACTACGCGCGCTTTTCGACTGCGGCGCCGGACCCGTGGCTTTCCGCGCAACTCGGCCGGTTCAAACAGCGCACGTATTTGCGCATCGTTCTGAAGGACGTCCTGGGCGTCAGCACGCTGGCTGAAACCACGCTCGAACTCTCCGAGCTTGCCGACGTGCTGGTGACCAACGCGCTTGCCTATTGCGACCAGGAGCTGCGCAAACGTTACGGCGAGCCGCAGTACCGCGACGTTCAGGGCCGCATCGCGCGGAGCGAATTCAGCGTGGTGTCTCTTGGCAAGCTGGGGGGGAACGAGCTGAACTACAGCTCGGATATCGACCTGCTCTTCCTCTACTCGCACAACGGAGAAACCTCCGGCGGCAGCGAGCCGGACTCGGTCATCACCAACAAAGAGTATTTCGTCCGGCTGGCCAGCGCGGTTACCCGCTCGATCACGCAAAGCACGCCCTATGGCCCTGTTTTTCGCGTTGATCTGCGGCTGCGCCCCGAAGGCGACATGGGTGATATGGCGATCTCGGTGAAATCGGCGCTCGAATATTACGAGCACAGGGCGCGCGATTGGGAATTGCAGATGCTGATCAAGGCGCGGCATTCGGCGGGCGATGAAAAGCTGACGCGTGAATTCCTGCGCGGCGTGGACAGCCGCATTTACGGCGCGGCCGCTGATTTTGCGGCGATTGAAACCATTCTCCTCTCGCGCGAGAAGATTTCGCGGAAGCTCCAGGCCAATCGCGCCGAGACGATTGACGTCAAGCTCCAGCCTGGCGGCATCCGCGACATCGAGTTTCTTACCCAATGCCTGCAGCGCCTGCACGGCGGGCGTGATCCCTGGGTGCGCTCGGGCGGCACGCTTCTTGCGCTGCGCAAGCTCAACGACAAAGGGCATCTCTCGGACCGGGATTACGCCGCGCTCACGACGTCCTACGAGTTCCTGCGGAAGGTGGAACATCTCGTCCAGCTTGACCGTGGGCAGCAGACGCACCGCCTGCCCGCGGACCGGGAAGCGTTGGATAAAGTTGCGCGCCGCGCGGGAATTGATCATGCGTCCAGCGCAGCCATCCGCGCTCCCGATTTGGAGCAGGGCGCGGCGGAGCGGCCTGGCGCGGCGCTTATCGCGCGCCTCAGCGGGGTGTTTGCCCGCGTCGGCGCAATTTACCAGAACGTCATTCATCCGCGCGCCGCTCCGTCCCTGCGCGAGGATTATGCGCTGAAACCGCCTGCTAGTCTTGCGCCAGACCGCGCCTGGGCGTCGTATGAATCCGCGCTGCAGTTCCTGGCCGCGCAGGCTCCGGCGCTTGCGGGCATAACGGCGGAAGTGAGCGTGCCAGAGCGGTCGCAAAAAAACGCCGGCATTTTCCTGGGAAACCTGCTGGGCTCGGCGCGCGGCTTTGAGATGGCGCGGAGTCATCCGGAGAATGTTGCCCAGGCGCTCCAGATGATTGCGGCCAGCGATCACCTGGCCGGGCTTTTGATCCGCCATCCGGAAGAAATCATATCGCTTGGGCCGGCTCCTTCGCCGCCGTCACCGAGCCAGTTAGCCATGGATTTGGACGGCGCAATGGCCGAAAAGCCTGAGTTAGTATCACCGTCGGCCGCTTCACCGGCTTCGGAATTCCAATGGATTCTCGAAGCGGGGAAAGGATTGCGCGAGCAGATGGCGCTGCTGCGCCAGCATTACCGTTCGCAGAAACTGGCGCTTTCGGGATGGGATCTGGCGGGGCAAGGTTCCGTCTTCAATTCTCTCGGGCGCTGGTCGCAGCTTGCGAGGCAGTCGGTTTCCACCGCCTTTGGAATTGCTTTGCAGTCACTCGAGAGTGATGCCAATTCCCACGGCGGGCTGAAGCTCGCGAGCCTCGAGGCCAGCCTGCCCTTCGTGGTTCTCGGCCTCGGCCGGCTGGGCATTCACGAGTTTGACCTTGCTTCGGACGCGGACTTGATGTTTGTCGTGGCTTCAGGAGCGGCGGAGCAGGAGATTGAATTCTGGACGCGCCTGGCCGGGAAACTCATCGAGGCGCTCTCAAGTTACACCGGCGATGGCACGCTTTTCGCAGTCGATACGCGGCTGCGGCCGCTAGGACAGGAAGGAGAGTTGGTGGTCACAGAAGACGCTCTGTGCCGCTATGCGGCGGAGCAGGCGCAGGTGTGGGAGGGGATGGCCTATCTCAAGGTTTTTCCCATTGCCGGAAATATCAGCTTCGGAAACCGCGTGGCGGCGAGCCTGACGGAGCGCCTGCTTGACCGCTTCAGCCATGACCCGCAACTCGAGGAGGGCCTTTTGCAGATGCGGAGGCGGCTCGAGCGCGAACTCGCCTCGACGCCCACGCACTTGAAGACCGCTCCCGGCGGCTACTATGACATCGACTACACGCTAGCCTATCTCCACCTCCGCCATCGCGCCGCCATGACGCCGGGTTCAAACACCTTGGAACAAATTCGGACCCTCGAAGCCGCCCGACTGCTGAGGGACGAGGACGCCGCCTCGCTCATGGCGGGAGCGAGTTTCCTGCGCGCTCTCGACCACGCCATCAGGCTTGTTACCGGGAAATCACCAGGGGGCTTGCCCGCGCACACCGGCCATGTGGCGATGGCAGAGGATATTGTGCGGCGATGGGGCCTGCTTGAGACGGCGGCGGGCGCCGGGTCTCTTGCCGCCCGCCTGCGCCAGGTTCAGCAGGAGGTTCGCACTGTTTACCGCCGCGTCGTGGGATCGGAATAGCGAATTCGAATTTTCAGCGGTGGCTCAATGCAGGCTGACGTAGGTGGGCGTAATGACGGGCGGGCCTTGGTTCCACGCGTCTGGAACGTGCTCGAAGATGAGGTGAAGGTGAAGCGAAGCGGCGGGTTTAAGCGGAGCGCCCGCGCGCGTAATCACGTGTTCAACCCGGCGCGAAACCACTTCGCCAAACGGGTCCATGAAGCTCAGCGCAAGGTCAACCTCGCGCGCCGTCTGCGAGCCTTGGTTGATGATTTCACCGTCCAGATAATAAACGGTGTCACCCAGAAAGTTACTCGCCGCGCTCACCGCGGGGTCCTTCACTTGGATTTCAGAAAGATAACCCTTCTCCACCGGCGTCATGGGCCGCTGCGCCGTTACCGGAGGCTGCGCGCGCCGGTGCTGAACCACGACATAAATCGAAACAACAATGGCCAGCGCCACCAGGGCGCTTACAAAATACCTGGCTGAGGTGGAGTGTTCGGCCATCAGAGCCCCGCTACCGTCAAACCTTCCACCAGCACGGTCGGCGAGGCCACGGCGCCGCGGAATTCGAGGTCCGACCCGGTCATGGCAATGTGGTTCAGCATTTCCGGAAGCCGGCCCGCAATCGTGACCTCCTCCACCGGGTAGGCGAGCTCGCCGTTCTCAATCCACATCCCTGCCGCTCCGCGCGAGTAGTCGCCGGTGACAATGTTGACGCCGAAACCAATCAGCTCGGTGACGTAAAATCCGCTTTTGACCGATCGGATAATTTCTTCAGGAGTGTGCGTGCCGGGCGCGAGATAGAGATTTTTCGGACCGACGGCGGGAGGCCCCGCCACGCCGCGCGCGGCATTCCCGGTGGTCTTCAGGTTCAGCTTGCGGGCGGTATACGCGTTCAGCAGATAGTTTTTCAAAACACCGTTCTCGATCACGGCCGTGGTTGAGGCGGGGACGCCTTCGTCATCAAACGGGCGCGAGCCGAAGCCGCCGGGCCGCAGGCCGTCATCCATTACGGTAATGTTCTCGCCCGCTACCCGCTGCCCGATCTTTCCCGCGAGGAAGGACGCGTTGCGATAGATGGCGTCGCCGCGAACCGCTTCAAAAACGTGGCCAACCAGCGACCGCGCCGTTTCCGCGTCGAACACCACCGGCGCCGGGCAGGTGGAAACTTTGCGGGCGCCCAGCTTGCGCAGCGCGCGCTCCGCCGCCTTGCGTCCCACGGATTCGGGGCTTTCCAGCGCCCCGGCGCGCCGCGCCACCGTGTACCAGTAATCGCGCTGCATGGCGCTGCTGCCGCCGTTCATGGCAACGGGAACGACGGAAAGCGCACAATAGGAGGAAGAATAGCTCCCCGCAAATCCGAGCGAGTTGGCATAAATTTTTCTGCCCGTGCTCGCTTCGAATGTGGACCCTTCCGAGTTTTTGATTCGCGGATCGGCGCTCAGCGCCGCTTCTTCAGCGCGCCGCGCCCAGTTCAGGCGCTCATCGGTCGAAAGCTTGGCTACGTCGGGGAAGAAGATGCCGAGGTCGCCTTCGTGGCGTCCAAGCCCCTCGCGTTCCGCCAGGCCCGCCGCCGGGTCTTCCGAAGTGGCGCTCGCCATCGCGAGCGTCCTCTCAATGAGCCGGTCGAGTGAGCGCGGAGAGAAATCCTGCGAATAGGAGCTGGCGCTCCGCGTGCCGCGGAAAATACGCAGCCCCAGCGCCTTTGAAGCGGCTTCTTTCAGGCTTTCAATTTGTCTCATGCGGATGGTGGTGGTGAATTCGTCGCCTTCGCGCACCACAACGTCCGCCGCACTCGCGCCGGCTTTGATGGAGCGGGCTACAAGGTCCCGAGCAAGTGTTTCAAGCGGGTTTGGTGACATAAGTCCCTGAGCGATAGTTTAAAGCCCGTCTGGCGCCTTGGGTTGGCTTTCTTGGCTGCTACCGGTACGCTTCTCTGCGATGGCCGCCGCTTTCTGCGCTTAACGGGTTGCTGAAAACACTTTTCGGCTGTCATTCTGAGCGAAGCGAAGAACCTGCTTCTGCGTACCAGCCTGCGCTCAAATCTTCCCATGTTGGGTTGCAAGACTCGATAAGCCTAATCTTCTTTGCGCGGCGCCAACCCTTTATCTGTTTTTCCCTAAAAATAGCGGCCCGAATGTCATGCCCCTCCTCAAGGTATACCAAACGAGTGATCCTGTATTGGGATGTAAATCCAGGAATGAGCTCGTGTTTGTGTTCATAGACCCCGCCGCATGAGATTGTTGGTAACACCGAGGTACAGAGTTCGGGATTTGCTGCTCATGATGTACACGAAGTAGCTCTTCACCGCAACCAGCCTGCGGTTCCGCCATCCTCGGCAAAATACTGCTCGGCGAGACGCACGAACCGCAAAACGTGATTTTTGCTCCAAAAGCAGGTCCTTCGCTGCGCTCAGGATGACATAATTTCTGGCATGTT
The DNA here is from genome assembly GCA_050745325.1 of Terriglobia bacterium. GTDB lineage: Bacteria > Acidobacteriota > Terriglobia > UBA7540 > UBA7540 > RH2-MAG17b. Next base: position 2,257 of record JBOGJY010000352.1, on the reverse strand, counting down.
CGAATCATCGCCGCTACGTATAAGCCGCCACACTCTTCGGCGCGGTGCCGCCGACGGTCAACTGACTTACCTTCATTGTAGGGATGCCCACGCCGACGGGGACGCTCTGGCCGTCTTTGCCGCAAGTCCCAATGCCGGGGTCGAGCCGCAGATCGTTTCCCACCGCCGTCACCCGCGTCAGCACCGTGGGGCCGTCGCCGATCAGCGTGGCGCCTTTCACCGGCGCGGTCACCTTACCGTCCTCAATCAAATAAGCTTCGGAGGCCGAAAACACAAACTTGCCGCTGGTAATGTCCACCTGACCGCCGCCGAAATAAACCGCGTAGAGTCCGCGCCTGACCGAGCGGATAATCTCTTCGGGGTCGTCGTTTCCGGCCAGCATATAAGTATTGGTCATGCGTGGCATCGGAATGTGCTCGTAGCTCTCGCGGCGTCCGTTGCCCGTGCGGCTGGTTTTCATGACATCCGAGCTAAGTTTATCCTGCAAATATCCGCGCAGGATTCCGTTTTCGATCAAGGTGGTCTTGTGCGTGGGCGAGCCTTCGTCATCGACGTTGAGCGAGCCGCGCCGCGCAGGCACGGTGCCGTCATCCACCACCGTGCAAATTTCGGAAGCTACGCGCTGCCCGATGCGGCCGCTGAAAGCGGAAATACCTTTGCGGTTGAAGTCGGCTTCGAGCCCGTGTCCGATGGCTTCGTGCAGCAGAATCCCGGGCCATCCCGGCGCGAGAACCACTTCCATCTCACCCGCAGGCGCTTCGCGGGCGCCGAGTTGCACGATCGCCTGGCGCGCCGCCTCGCGCGCATAATATTCGGGTGAGTGATCACCCTGAAAAAACTCCAGTCCCACCCGTCCTCCGCCACCATAGGAGCCGGACTGAAAATTGCCGTCCTCGCGCGCGATGGTGAAAACGCTCATGCGCACCAGCGGCTGAAAATCCGCCACCACGCGGCCGTCCGACCCCGCCACGAGCACGTGCCTTACCTGGTCGCCATAGCTCACGCGCACTTGCTGGATGCGCGTATCGTAAGCGCGAGCCGCCGTATCCGCGCGGCGCGCGAGGTTGAGCTTGTCCGAAAGGTCGCGGTCAGTGGCCGGAGAAGCAACGGGGTAGACGTTGCGAGGCGGCTCGACCGCGCTCAGCCCAACCGTCGAGACGCGCGCCGGGCCGCTTGCGATGCGCGCCGCAATGCGAGCCGCCTTCAAAATCTTTTCAGGCTCCAGATCGTCGGTATAGGCGTATCCCGTTTGCTCGCCTGCCAGCACGCGAATGCCGCACCCGACAGAAATACCCTCCGTGGCTGTCTTCACCAGGGATTCGTCTACCAGGATAGAGGACGTGGTGGTGTGCTCGAAATATAAGTCAGCGTAAACACCGCCTTCGGAAAGAGCCGCGGCCACGTACTTTTCCAGGTCTCTGGCGGTGATGTTGTAAGTGTCGTTGAAAAATGTGCCGGTAGGAGTCATGTTTTTAAGAAGTTGGCGCCGTATCACTTGCCGTTTTTTACGCTAGCATATGGGTTAGTGGCTGTCAATTTTTGCAGCCTTTTTCACGTGCAAAATGAGCTCCGAAAAACCTCAAGTACTCTCCGAGTAACCAGCGGGATGCCGCAATTCGCCCTTCCAGACATATATAAATGTGGTATTATCGTGAATTGTACATAATTATATAGTTATCTTATCGACAACCACAACGCAGCAGTTTGCGGTTGTTCGGTATTTTCGTGACCCGGAGGCAGTTGACACGTAGGTCCTCACCCCGCTTTCGGTGCCCTTCTCCCGCGCGGGCGGGAGAAGGGAAGGGGGGAGTGGGACACTTTGCGAACCCACAGCTCGCGCCGTGGGCTATATTCTGCCGCTGCTGCGGAGCATGCTTATTCAATGAACTTCGGTGACACGACGTTAGCCGCCCCATTTACGATCATCGTGACGATACTGATTGTCTTTTTTGAGAAAAACCCTTGTTTCGGTCAAAGGGAGTTTAAGCTATGGGCAATGCAACAGTGCTGACCGGTTGGTATGATCATCGCCTGGTCGCTCTCTCCTTTGTGATCGCCATGTGCGCTTCCTATGCGGCCCTCGACCTCGCGGCGCGCACTGCCGCCACGCGGGGCCGGGCGCGGTACGTTTGGTTATGCGGAGGCGCCGCCGCGATGGGCATCGGAATCTGGTCCATGCATTACATCGGGATGCTGGCCTTTAATTTGCCGGTTCCCATCCTTTACGATTTGCCTACCGTCGTCATCTCCTTGCTGG
>JBOGJY010000351.1:0-5430 GCA_050745325.1 Terriglobia bacterium | reverse complement strand
GAGAGCGCCGCGCCAGAGAAAGTTGTCCCTATAATAGATAATCTTCACTAATGCTGCGCTCCACCGTTCCAGCCCACTGAGGGATAGAGAGCGCCTGCCTCGCGGTTCAGGCTCTGGGCTTCGCGTGTTAAGATCGACATTGTTAGGAGATTCGCGCGCGATGCAAATCCTCGTCACAGGAGCTGGCGGGCTTATTGGATCGGAGGTAGTTTCGCGCCTTACCGCGAACGGCCATCAAGTCCTGCGTCTTAGCCGCTCTCCCTCAAGTCCCGATCAAATAAGCTGGGACCCCGAAGCAGGTCGCGCTCCCTCGTTGCCAGATGGCGCGCTTGACGCCGTGATCCATCTGGCGGGCGAAAATATCAGTTCGAGAAGATGGGACGAGAAGAAAAAGGCTCACATCCGCGACAGCCGCGTAAAGGGCGTCCGGCTCTTGTGCCAGTCTCTCATCCAGCTTAAGAAGCTGCCGCGGACGCTTCTCATTGCCTCGGCAGTCGGCTATTATGGCAATCGAGGAGATGAAATTCTCACCGAGCAAAGCCCGCCCGGAAGCGGATTTCTGGCCGGGGTTTGCCGCGATCTGGAAGCCGAAGCTGATGCGGCCACGCAGAAGGGAATCAGGACTGTAATCTTGCGGTTTGGGGTTGTGCTCAGCGCATGGTCGGGCGCTTTGCCAGTGATGGCGCGCCCTTTCCGTATGGGGCTGGGAGGGGTTTTGGGCGGCGGACGGCAGTTTATGAGCTGGATCGCGCTGGAGGATGCTGTTGGAGTGATCGAAACTTGTTTGCGTGCGGAGAGCCTGAGCGGGCCCGTAATCGCCGCTTCACCTAACCCGGCTCGCAATCGTGAGTTTGCAAAAACCCTTGGCAGGACGCTTAGACGCCCAGTATGGGCGCCCGTTCCCTCTTTTGCCTTGCGGCTGGCCCTCGGCGAGATGGCGGAAGAACTCCTTCTTTCGAGCCAGCGCGCCGACCCTGTAATTTTGAAATCAACGGGCTATCTTTTCAGGTTTCCAGAACTAGAAGGCGCCCTTCGGAATCTTCTTTTAAAGAGGGATTAAAAGCGCAAGCCGCTCATCCCACATCCGAAAGGCGCCCTTATATTGCACAAGCTTTCCCAGTGCTCTTAACGCCTTGGCTTGGCCTCCTCGCGGCGGATTCATCAAAACCTTCCGGGCGCTCAAAGGGTGGGCGCTTGGCCTTCGCCGGGCATTCCGCTTTCCTGGCCGATAGGCCAGAGGGAATTACCAGCTTGGCATTGTTTTACGATTCCATCGACTACAGAGGTCGGAACATAAACCTTCAGGCCCATTCGAAGTGAGTAGACTTTCCCGCTGCTGACCCACCGGTAGAAGGTGGCGCGAGACAAAGGAATCCCCGTACGGCGGCGAAGCGTATTCCACGCGCGGGCCACCGGAAGCAGAGGCTCTACCTCCGGATATGTCACTTCCGGCATCGGGGTTTGCAGTATATTTCGGGTCCAGGGTTGTATCGGCGCGGCCATGTTACCTCCCGTTGAAGTATAGGATCGAGAGACGATTAATCCTCAAGAAACGCCTCTCGTATCGCTGCCAGTTTGCGGCGATCGTGGGTTCTGGATGTATCGACTTCTTCATCGGGAATTCCGAACCTGCCCCGATCTAACACAGCGCGTGTGGGTTGGTAGGATGAAAACAGAATAGGCTCCCGGCTCTGCCGCAGGTGGTGGAGGCATTTCCCTCCGGAGCCAGGCGACCCCGGGAAAACGCATCCTTTTTCGGAGCAGCGTACGGGAGTGGGTGGTGAAGGTTGAAGCCCGGCCTCGCGCATGGAGGCAGGTCTCCACGAAAGTGAATCCGGGGAGGGAAGTGGGGCCGGAACGGGAATATCGCTGATGACGGCCTTGGGAAGCACGGCGGATCGCATGCCGTTGCCTTGACCTTGTTGTAAATGCATGATGTTTTCTCCTCTCTGCAGAGCAGACTTGAAAGTGGTTTTGGGATTCGAGGGAATTGCCGGATTTGCACTGCGCGAGGGGATTGATAGACCGTTTGTGGGTAAATGGGTTCAAAATGCCGGGCGCTGGCGGCGGGAACGGAGCAAGCGTGTAATGCCAGGTCCGCCAGGGCCTGCGGAAGACCTCAGTGATCTGCCGGAGCGCCAAAATTGATTTTCGATAGGCTAGCGATGATTTATTGCTTGACGCTCTTTGCTTTGTGCTATAGCCTAGACACGAGTTTGCGAAACTTTGGTTCTGAACCTCTGGACCAGATAGAGCGGGCGCAGGGGTTGCCTGCCCCGCAGAAGGCGGACCAGCAAGAGAGTCAACGGGCGCCACGCTGTAATTCAACACCCTGCAGGCGCGAACGGGAACTGCCCCCCATGAAAGACGGAAACGTTTGATGATGAGGGGACAACTGTCTAGATGGAGCATCGCGATCTCGATATGCGGCTGGCGCTGGAAGGCGCGCAGAATCAAAGATAGATAGAAGGAAACAGAGTTGGCTTTGTATAGGGCGCCCTTGACAATCAGCAGGGGATTTAGAGCAAAGCGATGGGCGGGTGTTTGCATTGTGGTAACGTTACTGTATAGTAACTATACGACGATCAAAAAAACCATGCGGCTAATGTGAAACCGCATGGTGGGCGCGGCAGCAAGGCTAGCCTTGAACCGCGTTTTATTACGATGAGCTCTTGTCCGCTTATGATCTGGGGCAAGAACAATAAAGAGTCTAGCCTACAAGCATAGTGTTTGTCAAGTAGTAAATTGCGCCGGAGAGGCAAGCGATGGCTACTTTAGACGTTCAGAAGGTGATAAGGCGTGTGCGCGTTCGGCTCGGTTTAAGCCAGGAAGGTCTTGCGCGGCGCTTAAATGCGACCAAGGGAGCTATTCAGCACTGGGAGCGAGGCCGCAATCAGCCGGACTTGGCGCACCTCTATTTGCTTCGCGGATTGTGCGCTACGAACGAGCGCAAAGAAGTAGATGGTCTTATCCGGCAGCTCATGGGGAAGGCCGCAGGCGCGCCGCAAGGACGTCTGGCCACCGGAAAAATGCGGAAGGCCGCGCTGGAACACGGTTCGCCGATGCTCGAAAGAGAAAATGCACGGCTTCGCCAGCAAATCATAAAGCTTCAGACTGCTTTAGATCGCCGGACCGAGCAGTTGCGCGTGCTTGAAGAAGTCGCCAGCGAGCTTCAGCGCCAAGTTGCGGCTCTCAAGGGTGGCGCACCCCAAGTGCTAGTGAATGAGTCCGACTCTTCTGCCAGGTAACTTCTGCGCCCGCGCCTTGCGGTGAGAGAGATTACATTTTGGGATTCTCACCGCCATCCCCGTGATCCTTACGGCCGCTAGTCTGCCGTCCCACGCGCCGGAGTGATTATTGCTCTAGTGTCGTGGCGCCGAAGGCGGGGTGAGGGTCCATTGATCCCAGGGCTTCCGCCCTGGGCTACATTCTTCCGCCCCTGACGGGGCTCTGAACCCAGCCCCCGGAAATTGGGAACTTCATCAACGAACTTCGGTGACATAACACTAGCGCGCCGCGGAAGACGTCTATTGACTGGACTTTGGAACCAAATTCTCCGGAAGTGAAAAGGCGAAGAGCAGGTTTTGGGCGCTCACCAGGAGATATTGACGGCCATCGATCTCAAACGTCTCAGGAGAGCTGCCCATACGGCCCCCGAGGTACACGTGCCACAACGTCTTGCCGGTAGCAGGGTCGAGAGCAAGCATGTTGCCGGAGTTGTCCGCAGTGAAAAGGAGGTGGCCAGCGGTGGTTAAAACGCCCGCCGAGCCTTCGCCGGCGCCAATCTCGTGGTCCCACACGATTTTGCCGGTGCGATAGTCGATGGCGCGGATCGCCGAATCCGCCCACAAGCCGCGGTCGGTCCCGGCCCAGCCCTCGGCCTTACCTGCCGCGGTCAGAAAAAAAACACTGAACACCCTCCGCGCGTTTACATAAAACATCTCTGTTTGTGGATCAAAACTGGGCGCCATCCAGTTCGTGGAACCGTCTGAGGCGGGTTCGACGAGCGCGCCGTCCGGCCGCGGGGCCGCATCAGGTTTAGCAATGGGCCGGCCCCGGGAATCGATCCCTGATGCCCACGTTTGGTCAATGAATGGGGCGGTTACCAGGTGTTTTCCGTTCGTGCGATCCAGAACGAAAAAGAATCCATTGCGGCTAGCCTGGGCCAGCAGTTTGCGGGGTTTGCCATCGAACGGAGCGTTAAACAGCACCGGCGTCTCCACCGCGTCCCAGTCATGAACATCATGTGGAGATGGCTGGAAATACCACACGAGTTTGCCGGTATCGGGGTTGAGGGCGACGATAGAACAAGTGAACAGGTTGTCCCCCGGCCGTGGCGCTCCTGCGAGGACAGGGTTGGGATTTCCGGTGCCCCAGTAGAGCAGATTAAGCTCCGGGTCATAGGTACCCGTCATCCAGGTCATGCCACCACCGTGGCGTATGGCATCGCTATTTTGTGGCCACGTGTTAGCGCCAAGCTCACCGGGTTTAGGCTCCGTGTACCAGCGCCATTGTAATTTACCAGTGGTTGGATCGAGCGATTCGAGATAACCCGGAATGTCGGTCACGTCACCGGACACGCCTGCGATGACATGATCCCGGATGACAAGCGGCGCCATGGTGGAAAAGTAGCCCAGATTCGGGTCCGCCAACTGGGTGATCCATCGAACGCTGCCATCTTTGGCGTTCAGGCACACTAACTGAGCGTCCGGGGTAGCGAAGTAAAGCCACTCGCCGTACATCGCAACACCGCGTTGGCCAATGTGATCCCCCTGCGAAGGGCGGTCATAGCGCCATATCATGCGGCCGGTTTGGGCGTCCACCGCCCACACATGATCAGGCGCGGTAAAGTACAAGACGCCGTTTACTTCGAGAGGCGTTGACTTGATCTCCTGGCCTTGCGCTTCAAACACCCAGGCGAGCGTAAGGTCATCCACATTTGACGCCGTGATTTGACTGAGCGTGCTGAAACGCCGCCCAGAGTAATCCCCGTTGTACGTGGGCCACGTATTCGTTGCGGGCTGGAGCAGCGCACCAGGGGCAAGACCCTGTCCCATGAGAAGGCGCGGAAGCAGCGCGACCGCCGCGAGGAGAAAGATTAACGCTAGCCCCAGGGGAAACAGGCCACCCGGACGGCCGGAAATGTGGCGATTTTTAAGCCGACGATGTTGCCTGCGCCAGCTTGGCCCATCGGGTTGAAGAACGATGGCCCGGCGCAATAAAAGTACGACCTCATTATTCATAATTTAGATCCTGAATTAAAGCGCGTAGCCCCCGGCGCCACTCGCCACCACAGGCGCACCCCTCACCCGCCCTCGTACCTCGGTCACCCTCTCCCCGCAAGCGGGGAGAGGGCCGAAAAAACAAAAGGGGAACCCGTTTTAGCGGCGGCCTCTGGCCGCCGTTTTTTAATAGTAACGACCGGCGGCC
>JBOGJY010000350.1:0-7487 GCA_050745325.1 Terriglobia bacterium | reverse complement strand
CTCCGAAATGAAACCCAGGATGAACAGACCCGCCCCGGCGAGCAACACCACGCTCAGTGCGATTTCGGCCGTCACCAGCAGGCTGCGCATCCTGCTGCGCGCAAATCCACCCGTTCCCGTCCGCCCGCCCTCTTTCAAAGTTCCGACAAGATCGGGCTTTGAAGCTCGAAGCGCGGGCGCGAGGCCGAACAGAACGGTGGCTCCAGCCGTGAGCGCCACGCTGAACAGAAGAGTCCGTCCATCCAAATGGAGTTGGAGCGCCAGGTAGGCGACGTAGGAGTTCCAATTGAGGGCCGCGCGAAGTAGGCCGATGCCCCAGAGGCCCAGAAGTAGGCCCAGTCCGCCTCCCGCTAAGGCAATCAACAAGCTTTCCGCCAAAAGCTGACGGATCACGCGGAGACGCCCGGCGCCCATCGCCGTTCGGATGGCAATCTCCTGCTGCCGGCCTGCGGCTCGCGCCAGCAGCAACCCCGCAATGTTCGCGCACGCAATCAGCAGCACAAACATCACGGCGCCCATCATGACGGACAAGCTAGCCCGGACATCAACGGCTTGAACCATATACTTCTGCAGGGGCAGGACGCGGGCGCTCCAACCCTTTTCCGTTTCGGGATTGCTTTGCGTGATGCGGGCGGCGATCGTCGCCACTTCCGCCTGCGTATCCTTGATGGTCACGCCGGGCTTGAGCCGCGCAAAGACGTCAAGATAACGGCTATTATGCGCGGAAGAACCGAAGCTCTTCGGGCCGAAGACGATGGGCGTCCACAATTGCGGTTGTAAGATGGGCATATCCGTTCCGGGCCGCATCACGCCGATCACCGTGTAGGGTTCGCCGTCGATGTCCACTTGTTTTCCAATCACCTTAGGATTGGAAGCGAAATGCTGCGTCCAAAGCTCGTGGCTAAGGATCACTACATGGTCGCGGCCCGCCTGGTTTTCGCCAGGGATGAAATTGCGTCCCATCGCGGGCGAGAGACCCAGCACCTTAAAGTAATTTGTGGTCACCCTCAATCCAGCCAAATGTTTCGGAGCGCCTTGGCCGGTCAGGGTGAAGTCAGTGTTGTCAGAGTCCGCGGCGGCCATACCCTGGAAAACGTGGTTCTGTCTCCGAAATGACTCGAAATTGGGGGCTGAGACGCGAAGCAAATCCCACCCCTTCGCCCTATTGACCGAAACCACCATCATCAAACGGTCCGGGTCCTTAACCGGCGGTTTTTTTAGCAGAATCAGGCTCACCGTACTAAAAATCGCGGTGTTCGCCCCGATGCCGAGCGCCAGCGTGATCACCGCAACCGCCGTAAAGCCGGGATTACGGCGGATTTGGCGCAGGCCATAGCGGAGGTCGGCAACGAGTTCGCCGAGCAAGCGCGTTCCCAGCGCCTCGCGGCACTCTTCTTTGTACCTTTGATAGCCGCCAAACTCCACGCGCGCCTGCCGCTCTGCCTCAGCATGAGAGAGTCCCTGCCGTTCCAGGTAATCCGCCCGGATTTGCAAGTGGGATCGAAGCTCTTCCTCCATGTCGAGCTCGACGCGCTCACGCTGGAACACAAAAGCCAGAAGCGCGCGAATCGATGACAGGCCCTTCATACTTCCTCCCGTCGCGTACTAAGAACGGCGCCTATTGCCGACACGAGCCGGTTCCAGCCTTCCATTTCTTCTCGCAGCCGCTTTCGGCCGGCCGCTGTGAGCTCGTAATACTTCGCCCGATGGTTATTTTCCGAAATACCCCATGTAGCCTTGAGAAGCCCTTGGCGGACCAAGCGAAACAATGCAGGATAGAGAGCGCCCTGCTCGATCACCAGGGCCCCTTTCGAAATCTGCCCAATCCGTAGGAGCGCTCCGTAACCGTGCAGAGGCCCCAGAGAGACCGCCTTGAGGATTAGAAGATCGAGCGTGCCGGGGAGGATTTGGGCCTGAGCATTCATATAATACCCTAAGACGATTAGGAGTATAGGCCGCACTCTCTTGGTCTGTCAAGGGCCACCCAAAGCAACCGGTAAATAGCTATGCCATGCAGGCCGCGATTGTTAATTCCGTAACGGGTTGAGTCAACAGTGTATGCCCAAGGGCTATGCGGGAACGCGCAGCGCAACCGCACTGAACTCAGAGAGGCGGTTAAAACTGGAGCCTGGGGGCGAGAAAAGTCACAATAGCCACTCCTCCACAATGGAAGGGCGTGGCTATTGTCAGCTCTACTGGAGGTAGAAACCCTTTTTTGAGACAATCGTGAAAACGTCTACGGATTGCTTTCAGTGCGCGTCGTAAGAAGATTTGATCTTGAGCTGCCAACCACAAAAGAGACGTCATCATCCAGCCCTTCCGCCTGCATGACCGGGCCGGTTAAGTTAGTTGACTTGGCAGAGCAATCCGCTGCGCTCACCGTGCTCATGATTGTTTACTCTCCGATCCAACAGTGTTTCTCAAAAGCGCCCCCTTCGTAACGCTTACCCGGACGATCTCAGCTCGGTCTCTTGCGGGACGGGTTACTCACACCCCAAGCCAGAGCAATCAGTTCCGCAACCGGCGCCTGTTTTGTCAGGAAAGCGTCCGCCCCGCTATCAATTGCTGCCCGGTTGTGGGCTTCACCGCCGAGTGACGATAGCAAAATGATCTTCGTATGCGGCGACCGGGTCTTTATGATTTGTCGAGCCGCTTCCAGGCCGTTACCTTGAGGCATGTCAATATCCATGACAATGAGCTCAGGCTTATACTGTCCCGCCAGGTAGATCGCTTGGTCAGCGTCTGTCGCTTCCGCCACAACTTTGAACATCTGCTCTTTTTCGAGAGCTCGCCTCAAAAACACGCGGAAATTCTGCTGATGATCGGCAATCAGGATATTTACATTAGCCTCATTCATTCCCACACCAACTCACGCCGCCCGGTTGACGGGCTGAGGATTTCCTTCTCCCTGTGCAGAGCTTAGGCGAAGGGATCGTCGCAGACAATTCTGTGTATCCCCCATTTACCCTCGAAAGATTGCCGAGTTTTGGGCTAAGGTAAGTTCCCTACTTGCGAGCCGGATGATGCCGGGAAAATGCGGAGGATTCCTGAAGTGTACACAAGGTAAATTCCAGAATCTTGCAGCGGTCTAGGGGTGAATCAGGCCCGTGCGGATGGCATACCGGACGAGCCCAGCCGTTTCGTGGATATCGAGCTTCCTCATTAGGCGCGACCGGTGTGTGTCCGCCGTCTTGACGCTGACACCGAGGAGAGAGGCTACTTCCTTTGTCGTTTTTCCCTCCGCCACAAGTTGAAGGACTTGCCGCTCCCTCGGGGTCAATGGCTCGGAAGGGGCCTGCCCCCCAGAACGGTAGACCTCGACCAGAGTCTGCGAGACTTCAGGGCTCAGATAAGCTACGCCCTTCGAAACCTGGCGAATTGCTTGAATAAGATCCTTCGCCGCCTTCGTCTTAAGGATGTAACCCGCGACGCCGGCACGAAGGGCCTCCAGAACGTACTGATCCTCCTTATACATCGTCAAAAGGATTATCTTTGTCTGAGGTGAGACGCGGAGTATCTGACGGGTAGCTTCGATGCCGTTCAGAAGAGGCATTGCGAGGTCAAGGATTGCGATTTGCGGCTTAAGTTTCTCGGCCAGGCGCACAGCTTCATGACCGTCAGGCGCCTCACCCGCTACCTCGTACCCCTGGAGTTCGAGAAGAGACTTGAGACCTTCGCGAACTACCTCGTGATCATCGGCCAGAAGTATCCGGATGGGCATGTTAGCCTCCGAGCGGAACCTGAATGAGCAGCTCGGTTCCGCTACCAGGACAAGACTTGATCTCAAGCGTTGCGTCCAGGGCCTTAAGCCGTTCCTGAATTCCCGTGAGACCCAGACCTTTTTTGACTCGCGCCCCCAGCACGCGCGGCGCATCAAACCCGGCGCCGTCATCCCGAATGGAGCAATTCAGCAACGTCTTGGTGGGCCGTTGAAAGCGAATGATGACGGATAAAGCTCTGGCGTGTTTGCTGACGTTGGTGAGAGCTTCCTGGACGATGCGATAAAAAGCGATTTCAACCTCGGGTGGAAGGCGCTCATCCGTAAGCCCCACCAGAACAACTTTGAGCCCGGAGCGCATCGAGAAGCCATTGGCCAGAATCTGCAGGGCGGCCAGCAGGCCCAGATCATCCAGGATCGGCGGACGAAGCTCACGCGAAAGGCGCCGTAACTGCTCTTCCATTTCATCGAGCGCCGTCCTGACCTTCTGAACCGGCGTCTGAAAGCCGGGGGGCAGCCCGTTCGCCAGCTCCTCCAGCGCAAAATGGACCGCGACCAGAAACTGTCCTGATTCATCATGCAGCGCATGGGCGATCTTCTTGGTCTCGTCTTCCAGAAGTTCATTCAAACGGCGCAACGCTGCGTGCGCGTCACGGTAGCCCCGGTGCGTCATCTCGTAAGGAGAGAGGCTCTCTACAAAAAAACTTTCAAGCGCCTTAACGGTCTGAACGCATTCTGCGGGGGTGCGCCTGGACCGCAACACGGCCCGGAGAGCTCGATGGTACACAGCGCCGAGATCCAGGACGCCAAGCCCTTGATCAAGCGCCTTGCGGCCCAATTCATAGGCGCGCTCAAGAGCCGGCTCTCCCGCGTTCGCAAGGTGCTCTTGCATCGCCGCCTGGTAATCCCGGAGAAAGGATTGAGAAGTGGCTTTCAACGCGTATGCCCCAAGTAGCGCACAACCAACGCCAGCGCGTCGTCGGTACCCTTGCTGTGCCGGTCCATAATGCGGTCGGCGATGCCCTGCGGCTCATCGCTAAAGTTGATCTCAACGGCAAAATCATTGGTGATGCCGTCGGTGGCGAAAATAAGGAGGTCGCCATGAAACACCGGGAGGACTGACGCGCGCAGTCCTGGCAACTGGCTTCCCACCACACCACCGCGCAGCAATAGTCCTTCGCGGTCGGGGCTGATCCGGCTATCCGAATGCGCCAGCAACCCCTCAACGTTGCCCACGCCAAGCCACGTCATTGTGCCTTCGAGCGCATTGAAGGAAGCCAAACTCATCACCACCCCCCGCGTCGCGGGAAGGTTAGCGTGGCACCGTTTGAGCAGCGGGATCACCATTTCGGCCGCGTGTTGCTCTAGTGTCTTCACGGTGATTTTGGCCGCTTCGGCAGCCTCCACCCCATGCCCTAACCCATCCACCACGGCCACCAGCGCCCCATTTTGATAGCCCTTGACCAGATGCCGGTCGCCCGACTCTGATTCTCCTGGAAGCGCCCTTGTGGCAACGCCGCATTCCAATAGCTTGGAGTTCACGCTCTCCATTTCTTGATCGTCACCACCGTTCCCCGGCCTGGTTTTGAGCTGATTTCAAATTCGTCTGTGAGCCGTCTGACCCCGGGCAAGCCCAAGCCGAGGCCGCCCGACGTGGAAAAACCCACTTGCAGAGCTTGCTCAATGCTTCGAATGCCTGGCCCCTCGTCACGTGCAACAACCACGATGCCCTGTTTCCCTGAATTGTCATCATGGCTGATCACAATCTCGCCGTGCTTGGCGTAACGGAGGATGTTGCGCGCCAGCTCAGAGATGGCCGTGGCGATAAGCGACATATCTGTGAGCGAGAAGCCCGCCTGTGCGGCGGCCTCGCGGCCCGATTGACGCGCCTTCACTATATCAACGTCGCTGTTGATTGGGACCCGAATTGTGCCGGTCAAAGGCAAGTTGGCTCAGAATCTACAATTGTTGGATGTCACCTACCACTTGAGCCTTCACTCATCGTCTTCGTCTTTTCATCCAGGTACGCCAGGCCTTCTTCAAGGTCAAGCGCCGTCGCGACGCCTTCAAGGTTTAACCCAAGCTGGACCATTGCGAACGCCACTTCGGGCTGAATGCCCACAATAACCGTCTCTGCCCCCCGAAGCCTGATCATGTGGGCAATATCCCGGAGGGTCCGGGAGGCAAATGAGTCCACCACATCAAGCGCCGTCACATCAACAATCACTCCCCGTGAACGGAACTTCCCGACCCGCTGCACAAGCGCATCCCGCAAGTGCAATAGGTCAGCGTCCGTGAGCGCCGCCTGAATGGTCGCAATAAGATAGTGGTACTGTTTGAGGATGGGGACTTCCATAACGCTTCCTACGATCGAGAGTTGGCTTCTCCGAGGGGAATTACCTTATAACCGAGTAATCGCTCGGCCTCTTCAATGCCGCCCTGAAGATCTCCGACCGTATTCATCTTGCCGAGATCGACGCCGATCGTCACCAGCGTCTGGGCGATTTCTGGAGACAACCCGGTTACAATGACCGTCGCTCCCAGCAGCCTGGACGCCTCCACGGTCTGCACCAAGTGATTCGCCACGCTCGAATCAAGCGCAGCGACGCCGGTGATATCAATGACCACCACTTTGGCGCGGTTCGTGCGAATCCCACGCAGGAGCTGCTCGGTAAGCTGGCGGGCGCGCTGTGGATCAATGGCGCCGATAATAGGAAGAATAAGCAGCCGTTCGCGTACCTGCAGGACAGGCGTTGAGAGCTCACGAATGGCTTCCTGCTGCTCACGGATAATGCGCTCACGTTCCTGCACAAAACCTACAGCCACCGTGTTGGCGATCCGGTTCGCCGCAGGCTCGTAGGCGTCCAGAATCCGGTTCAATTTATTGAAGTCGTCCTGATATTTGGCAAACAGGGAGCGCGCTAGCACGTCACGAAGCAGCAGCACGATGCCGACCACCTCGTGTGTTTCCACGCCCCGTGGAATAATACGTTCTGAAAGGTTGCGGGAATACGCCTGAAGGGCCTCAAAGGTTCCGGTTTCCAAGGCCTCCACGTAGTTGTCATAGACGGAAGTTGCTTCCGCAAAAATCTCTTCCTCTGTCATCGCCGTGAGCAACTGCGCTTCGCGGATACGCCGCGCCCACTCTTGGCGCAACTGGGTACGATTCTGCCGCAGGTGGGACACGAGTTCGCGCAACAATGCAGCGGTGGATTCACCGGAAGACTGACTCTTGAGTAGCTGTGAGCGGGCTTCCCTCTTCATGAGGACCCTCCTTTGAGTCTATGGATTGCCTGCCTTTGGCCTTTGGCCTTTGTAGCGAGGAAGCAAAAGCCAGAGGGAAACGATCATAACATAATCTGTGTCAACGCAAGGGTTTGCGCAGCGCGGCTGCGGCGGGTTCAAAGATTCCGCGAGAAGACAACGTTCCTGGCGTGAACCCGCGTCGAGGAGACCTCATAAATTCCTCTTGCTCCCGGCCCCAAAATGACGGATACTCCCCTAAACGTATGATGTCACTTAAACGACAGCGATCGAGCGATCTGGTACAAGGCGCGCTGGAGCCGGCTGACGGCGGCGATTGCCCGCGTGATGGAAACGACGTAAAGAAGGCAGTGACGAGCAAAACACAGGCTAGCGCGTGTGTAGCGCAGAGTTTTGCTTTTGAAACTCCGCGGTATTTCTTATTTTTGATTTTCTATTTTGGATCACTCGCAGGGGCGCCGCTTGACGCGCCCTGGCCACCGCAGCGTGTAGCGCAGAGTTTTGC
>JBOGJY010000349.1:0-3714 GCA_050745325.1 Terriglobia bacterium | reverse complement strand
GCCCATTTCACTCCAGGACGACGGTGTTCGTGACTGGTCCCAGATGCGCACTTTCCACAACACCGGCCTCCCTGAGGCCAGGGGCTTTCCGCTATAGGCTACCTGGGTAGACCTGCTCGATTCAACTTTCCCAGTGTCCCACAGGTCACCTTGGTCAGATCGCAGCAACTCTTCGCTGCTGGCCGCCAGGATTTGGTACGCCGACTGCATCTGTCCGCGGGCTTCCCGTGCCGTCGAATCCAGGACCCAGCTCAGTCTCGGCTCCAGGGCATCAATGCCGAGGGGCTCCTTGCGATACTCACAACACAAATTAACGGGCCGAATCCCCCCCGGGCCTGTGGCATTGCTCTCTGCACCCCGGCCTCCCGGCGACGCAAGTCCGCCAAATACGGCCAGCCCGCCTGCTGCAAATGCGCTCTCCTTCAGAAATCCGCGACGAGAGGTATAGCCTCGCTTTGCCATGGGATACTTCTCCATTCATCAGAAAATACGGAACCGGAGCCAGTGACCAGGGTAACTTCACCTTTCAGTCGGCCCGGCGCTGGAGTAATTGGGGGCCGAAAAGCACCGTATTGAATACGAAAACGTCGGCAAGCTTATCGTGACTCATTCTTTTCCCCTCCGATTTAGGGCGCTCCCATCTTAGGCAGCCACTCCGCGAGAGCCTTGGAATGCCGCTCAAGTTCAGCCAACTGGAAACTATCCAGGCGGAAGGCCGGCTCACGACTGCAGGCGCTCGGGAAAATGCCACGCCTTACCAGCAGAAGTTTTTCGCAAGCGATTAGCATCTCCACCGACTGCATCATGAAGTTCAGCATTGGCAGGAGGTGTTGGTGGAAAATCCTCCCTTCGTCGCCGCCCTGGCAAAGCAAGTTCCAAAGGTGGACAAAAGCGCGGCCCAATGAAGCGCTTGGCGCACAACCGGCCACACCGCGCGTCACATCCTCGGGCAGGTGCAGACCCATATATCCCACAATGGTCTTGAGCGAACCGCCCGAGGCCTGCTGCAAGGCCGTAATGGTCGTGCCCGACGGAACCGTATCAACCTTGACATGCGTTACATTCGGATGCTCCCGGTGCAGTTCCGCAAAAGCCTCCGGGCTAATGATCTTGCCCGTCTGCAGAGGTGCATATTGCACGATAATGGGTACGGTGACCGCCCGAGCAACAGCCTCGATGTGGCGGACGATTGCGTCCACGCTCGGGCCCAGAAAAAACGGCGGCATGATCATAACTGCATCAGCCCCCATGGCTACAGCTTCGCGGGCCTGACGAACGGCCACGTCCCTGGCATGATGAGTGATCGAAAGGACGATCGGCACGCGCCCGTTCGCTTGACCAATCAGCAACTCCATCAGGGACAAGCGTTCGGCGTCGGAGAGCTTGTAGTACTCGCTGCCTAAACCGAACATGGCCAGACCGTGGATGCCGTCCCACACGCTCGCTTCCACCAACCGACGAAAGCTCTCCCCGTCCACCTCACCCCGCTCGGTGAAAGGTGTTGCCAGGATAGGAATGATGCCGCCCAGTTCCTTCACGCGATTTCTCCTTTGGGATGGTGAACCAAAACCTCGGCTATGTCGAGCACGATGAGAATTATCATCTGATACCCAGACACCCGGAACAGATCGTTCATAGCGAACCTTCTGGCGGTCGTCACCTGACGTGTCCAGCTTTCCAACCTGAGGCCGCTCAGCGCGGGATCATAGGCCTTGTGAATCTGATCGCGCCTGCCTATTCAAGAGTGAACGAGTACGTCCCGGAAGCAAGGGCGAATTCCATCCTCTCTTCTGCTATCCGGACCTTTTCAATGCCCACTATTTTCTGAGCTTGGTTCTCTTCCCGGAAAAGGACGCTTTATCCGACTGGAAACTGGACGCCAAGGCGGGGATGGCAAGACTGGAGAAGCTGGCGCAGTGGCTGGAACGGGAACATCCGGATGCGGCCCCCAGTTTGCGCGAAAGAATGGAAGAAGGTTTCACCATCAATCGCCTGGATGTTCCGCCGTCGCTGCGCCGCTGCCTGGCCTCAACCAATCTGATCGAGAGTCCGAACGGTGGCGTCCGCCGGAGGACGCAGAAGGTTTGCCGCTGAAAAGACAAAAACATGGCCAAGCGTTGGGCCACAGCGGCTTACCTCCGGACCGAACAGAACTTCCGCTGCATCATGGGATACAAGGACCTCTGGGCGCTGAAAGCCATCTTGGAGGGAAAGGCCGAAAAAACCGCTAATCCAAAAGGGAAAGTAGCGTAAGATGATTCACAGCCGCTGCTCACTTTCCACTATCCTTGGGACACCGCCTCTGAGGCCCGCCAGTACGGGAATACTCACGAGCGTGAGGGTTCCCTCGGGAACGTTGAACGACAAATTGAAAGCCGCTGTGGGTCTACCTTTACGCCAAGTCACACTAATGGGCCCGTGAGGAGTTGGAATAGTTCCTTCTGCCCATTGGGGCGCTTCGGTCTGTGGCCGAACAGTAAAAGATGAGAAACCCGGCCCAGCAGGTCGAACTCCCAAGGCCGCACTCGAGAGGCTATAGGTTGATCCGGCTGAGTAGGCATGGCAATAACTTCAGCCGGACGGCTACCCTTCAGTCGTCTTCGAGGCCACAGTCAAACCGACAAGCATGTGGGCCAGAGAACAACTCAAAGTTGAGGGCTCCAGACCTTTCAAGTTCGAGTCAAGGATTGTTTAGTTTACAATTTCCGGAAAACTAGGCTAGCGTATTGCGCCCGATGTCGCACCTCACCCAGCGTCTCATCTCAAGGTGGCAACCGACTAAGCCCCGGTGGGGATGGTACAGGTCCTGCAGAAGAAGGGGAACCCAGTCTTAGCTGGCATCCAGCATCTCTATTCTGGAAGCCCGCTAACGGCAATTCTCGCTAACCAACATATCTTGTACTATGAAAGCGAGACGGATTCCCCTTACCTTAATTCTTACGGATCCGAAGTATCAGAAGTGAATGCGCAGCGCAAATTCCACGATGCGCGGGTCCGCGGCGCTAGTAAGCCGACCGAAGTTTCCCGAACCGTAGGCTGTCGAAACGCCGTTAAAGTTCGTGTGGTTGAAAATATTAAAGAGCTCACCACGAAACTCGGCCGTCGCGCGCTCTGTGATTTTGAAGTCCTTGTAGAACGCCATGTCAAAGTTTACGAGGCCGGGTCCTGTGATCGTACCCGTTCCCGCGTTACCATAGAAACCGGGGGCCGGCGCGGCAAAGGCTGCTGTGTTAAACCATTCCTGTACCGTCTTTGGTCCCGAGATGTCCGATGACACGCGATTTGGGCGAGTTGCCAGTCCCTGGTGAGGAATGCTTAAGCCAGGATCCCTCGAAAAGCCGCTCATGAAGGTGGTTATTCCAGAGTATCTCCATCCACCCAGCGCTGCTCCCTTAAAACCCGAAGCATGTTGGTACCACGGGATCGTCCAGATATGGCTGATGGCCAGGATCTGAGCTGCATTGACCTGGCTGCTACCATAGTCGGCTCCAATATTGTAAGTGTCTTGGGGAGAGCTGCCCTCAAAGAAGTTGGTGGTGCGTTCGTCGGAAAAGCCGTGCTGCCACGTGTAAGCCACGGACACGAATATGTTGTGCCCGATTGGATGGCGTGCGCTGACTTCCAGCGCATTCCAGTAAAGGTTGCCGAGGCTAGCGGCTGTACTAATCGTATTGTAGCCCTGGTACGGCGCAAACACCGCTGAAGATACCGTTC
>JBOGJY010000348.1:0-10847 GCA_050745325.1 Terriglobia bacterium | reverse complement strand
TTAATGCGGCCTCTGCAAGACGTGAATCCCATTTCAACGGATGCGCCTTTCCGCGCGTTTCCGGAGCATTCGCCGGATTGAGACGGTCCGCATCAACCATTTCTACGAGTTGTCTTTGAAGAGGATTTATTCCGTCGCACTCTGCGCCGGCGGGACAAGCCGTTTCAGATTGTTTAGGGAAATTTGGAATAGACGCCATCGCTACCAGAGTGGCGGGATTTGCCGTAGTGTCCGGCTTTACGCCATCTTTTGGTCTTGGCGCCGCCAGCACGGCCGACGTGATCATCAGCGCCATCGCAACCATCGCCAACCCGGATGCCTTGAGGTTTTTGCTTGTATTCATCATCGCCTATTCCTCTTCGTTTGTGGTTCGAACTGCCTTCGACGCTGATGAAGATTGCAAGCCCGGCGCCACCATTTGAGTGGGTCGCGAATATGCTGCAGAGAGGCTGCGATAGCAGCGGGGTGTTGGCGAATCGCGCCGGTAGAAAGGCGGATTTACACGAGATTGTGCGGGCTCGAGCGCCGTGCCGATATGTGCTTCCTTAGGCGCTAAGGAGCCTTTAGACAATCACATACGGCTTGCGTGGAGTAGCATCTGCAAGCGGTTCGAGGTTCTTGAAAAATGAGGTTAGGGACTTTTAACTGTGGTTGCGACTAGTCAAAATGCGATGATTACAACCTCCCAATGTTTCAGGCCAAGCGTGTTTTCCAGCCGGAATTCCTGCGTTTCGGTTCCGCTTCGGGAATTTGAGTTTCAAATTGGAACAAGCTCGCAGCATTGAGAATCTTCGTTTAACGCGCTTGTGGTTCCAAGAAAACGCTTCTGAGTTCGGGAGATTTCTTGCGAACGCCGGGCCGTCAGGGTTCTTTGGCGAATTCCTGCGTGACATAAATCATGCCGTCTTCGCCACGAACGATACCGACACCGGCGTGATTGAAATTGGGATTGAGGATGTTGCCGCGGTGGTTGGACTTCGCGTCAGGTTCGTTCATAAAAGCTTCTTCAGCTTCCATCGCAGTAAAATTCCTGGCAATATTTTCGCCCATGGTCTGCCACCGTACACCTGCCTGCGTTAGCCGGTCGCAAGGCGAATCACCACGTGGTCCAACGTGGCCGAAGTAATGGTTCACGGCCATATCCCGTGAATGAGCAAGCGCCGCCTGGGCAAGCTGTGGGTCCCATTGGAGCGGCAGTACCGCGCGATTCCCTATTCGCTGATTAGCCGCAATGCGGGCATGATTCATGACCTGCAACAGTTTCAGACCCGCCGATGCTGGTTTTAGAATCTTGCCCAGTTCTTTTGTATACGGGACCGTGGCGGCGGGCTGCGCGGCTTCCGGCGCGGGAGCGCGGGGTGGTTCCGGGTTTAGGCCCCGGTCTGCTTGCCCGAACGCCGGGGAAGCCAAGACCGCTGACGTAAGTATCGCGGCCAATGCCGCCGCGCCAGTGATCCGCCATTGAGCTTTCATGATCCCAACCACTTCTTCGATGCGCCGCCGCTTATCTTGAGGGGCTGGAATTTTAACTGAGCGCGCCGCCGCTGCAGAGTGTATGGATCGTAATGGTTAACTATGCTGCAAATTCATTTTCACGGGCCTGCGCTCAAATCCTGTATCATGTCCTGTAATATGGAAAACAGAAATGCCGCCCGCCGGAGTTGGCTGGCGCGAAAAAATGGAGGTCTTGAACTTGCGTCAGACATCGGAATCGCCCGAAAGAGGCGCGGGCAAAGGCGCGCTGATCGCGCTGGTGGTCATCGTTCTGATTGTTTTGTTTTCGGTTTACAAACTCTCGCTCAATCCGGCGCCCACCATAAAGCCCGCAGAAGCGGTGTCGGGAATCGGGTTAAACAGCGCCCTGCGCTTTAGCGTGCACGATCCGAGCCACCGCATCACGCGAGTTATCGTTGAGGTAGGACAGAATGGAAAGTGGTACGAAGCGCCGGTAACGGGGAAGGCCACGCGGGCCGCCTCGAACGCCGGATACACCGTAGAAGCCACGGCGCAAGTTGGGCGAAGGGCAATCCCGCAACTTTTGCAAGGACGCGCCGAGATTCGCGTCACCGCTCTGAACGATGCGTGGGGAAGGTTTTTCCGCGGAGGGCTGGCGGTTCTTTCGGTAAGCGTTCCAGTGCGTTTCATGCCACCCCAGGTTGAGACGCTTACCAGCCAGCACTACATCAATCTTGGCGGATGTGACATGATCGTGTTCAACGTGTCACCCGGCACGGCGAAATCGGGAGTGCAAGTTGGCAAGTATTTCTTTCCCAGCTTTCCGGTGACGGATTCGAAGCCGTTGACGCGGATTGCTATTTTCGCCTTTCCTTACGACGTGGATGGCAACACGCCCGCGCATATCGTCGCCGATGACGACGCCGGCAACCAGACAATTGCCGGCTTCAGCTACAAAGTGTTTCCGGCAAAATGGCGCGAGAGCACGATCAAAGTAGATGATGCGTACATGCAGCGCGTTGTGCCGCCCATCCTGAGCCAGACCACAGCCATCCAGGACGAGGGCAGCCTGGTGAAGAACTATGTCGAGATCAACCACGACTTGCGGATCATCGACAAGCAGCGGCTCATTCAGTTTTCGAGACAAACCAGCCCACATTTCATGTGGAGCCAGCCCTTTCTGCGGTTACCGGACACCAAGCTCGAAGCGAACTTCGCCGACTTTCGAACCTACGTCTACAACGGGCAGGCGATCGACCACGAGGTCCACCTCGGGTATGATCTCGCGTCGGTTGAACACTCTCCCGTCGAAGCGGCGAATGACGGACAGGTGGTCTATGCGGGATGGTTTGACATTTTTGGCAACGCAGTGATCATCGATCACGGCTGCGGTCTTCAGACACTCTACGGCCACATGGCCTCTTTCAAGGTGAAAGCGGGCGAACTTGTGAAGCGTGGGCAGGTGATTGGCGCAAGCGACTCAACCGGCCTTGCTGGCGGCGATCACGTTCACTTCGGGGTCTATCTCGATGGGATTCCAGTCGTTCCGAAAGAATGGTGGGATCCTCACTGGATCCACGACCGCATCATGGCCAAGCTTCATCAGTATCAATAAAACAGGGGCGAGGGACGAGCAAATTTGCACACATCGCAAAATACGCGATATGTGCAATATTCAGGCCCCGAAGGGGTTGAATGTGGGTAGCCGTGGGCGAAGCCTACGGTCAGGCGCGCAAGAGCCACCCGGCCCTGAAGGGGCCGAACAATAATATTTAATGTCCCGGCGATGGTCCTGGTATTCAACTCCTTCGGGGTTGAGCCCGATAAAAATGAATACAATCAGCCCTCCGTGGGTTCCACCCACGGGACGCTACCTGCCGATAACCTCAAGCACACGTGAGTCCGCGCCCGCCCACGCCGGCGCTCCCTCATGGCTGAACTTGTGCGCCGCATCATCCCAGTGCAAGCGGGTAATTTTGTAATCCCCCTTTTCATAGGCGTAGGTGTAGCCGTCGTCCTGGTAGAGCGTGAAATCGCCATCGGCGCCCGCATAGACGCGCACGTTGGCAATTGTTTGAACTTGGTCCGTGCTCTCAACCGGCGCGCCGAACGGCACAATCGATCCCGCGCGCACAAAAAGTGGCAACGTGTCTATGGGCGCGGCCACCGTAATCGTCTGCCCGCCGTGGAATTGCTCGTTCGTCCAGTAGTTGTACCAATCCGCGCCCGCAGGTAGATAAACCTTGCGGCTAGTCTGGCCTTGCTGATACATAGGCGCGACGAGGAACGCAGGACCGAACATATACTCGTAGCGCAGGTGGGCAACTTTCGGGTCGTTGGGGAAATCCATGAAAAGCGCCCGCATATACGGCGCGCCGGTTTTGGTGGTGTGATAAGCCAGCGAGTAAATATAAGGCATCAACTGGTAGCGCAGCCTGAGGTATTTTTCCAGAATCGGCTCAGCCTGCTTGCCGTAAGACCAGATCTCGTTGTACCGGCGGCTGCCGTGCGTCCGGAAGATGGGCATAAAAGTTCCGTACTCAAACCAGCGGGTGTAGAGTTCCGGGTAGTCGTCATAGCCGCCCACATTGTCTCGAGCGTCCGACGGATCGAGCAGCGGAGGGCGCCCGGGGTGGTGCACAGCAGGCAGGTATTCCCAGCCGCCGATATCGTCAGTCCAGTAGGCCATGCCGGAAGCGGTGAAGTCGAGTCCGGTGGGGATTTGCCGCTCGAGCGTATCCCAAGTGGGATAGATATCGGAAGACCAAAAGAAGGCCCCGTTGCGCTGCGCTCCGAGATAAGCGTCGCGTGAAAGGATGAGCGCGCGGTGATGAATATCGCGCCGATAGCCGTCGTAAAGCGCCTTCGTGTGCAGCAGCGGATACACGTTGAAGTACCGGCTGCCAGGTCCAATGGAGAAGTAGCTACCGTTGGGCGGTAGGTCCGGCTCGGTTTCGTCCGCCCAGATGTAATCGAAGCCTTTGCTGAGGATGTTGTTGCGGATGACATTCCAGAACCAGCGAGCCGCGTCGGGATTGGTAGTGTCGATATCGGAGCCTGCCCGGTCGTAAGGCAAGCCGTTGGTGGGTGCGCCGCCCGCCAGATGCTCGAACCAGCCCTTGTGCAAAAGGAAGTCATAATAGCGTGAGCCGGGCGCGAAGCGCGGCCAGACGCTGATCATCGTGTGGAAGCCCATCTGGTGGAGTTCCTGGTTCATCGCCGCCGGATCGGGCCAGTAACGCGGATCAAAGTCCATCTGGCCCATTTTTGTATAGTAGAACCAATCGACTACGATGATATCGGCGGGCAAATGCCTCTCACGATATCCCTTGGCCACTGCCATCACCTCAGCCTGGCTTGAGTATCGCTGTTTGCACTGAATGAATCCGTAGGCGGCCTTCGGCAGCATCGGGGTGGGCCCGGTAAGCTTGCGGTAACCTGCATAGATTTCGTCGGTCGTGTGGCCGGCGATCACGAAAAAGGAGACGCGATTCCCAACCTCAGAGATCCACCGCGTTTGCCCGTTGAAGCCAGGCTCGATAGTGGTTTTTGAGGGATTATCCCAGATCATTCCGTAGCCGTGGTTGGTAACGACAAAAGGCACGCAGACGCTCGGGCCGCCGGTGGCGGTGTAGTTCTGCCAGCAGTCGACAGTGTGGCCCCGATGGTCGAGATAGCCTTCCTGGTTCTGCCCCAAGCCATAGTAGTGTTCGTCATCGGGCGAGGTGAAGGTGGCGCCCACCTGGTAGAACGGCTCATCCGACGGGCGCTTGTCGTATAAGATATCCGCATTCCCATCTTTATGGTTGGGAACCGACATGGACCAGCCGGTTAGCTCAATCAGTTTCCTGCCTTCAGGCGTGCTGATGGTGATGTGAGCTGGAGGAGCGGAGCCGCTAAAGAACTTCGCAATGCCCACTTGCGTCGCTGTGGGCTTTCGAGAGTGGTGAATTTCGACGGTAACAACCAGGCGTGACGACTGGTAGATATCTCCTTGGCTGGTTTGCCCGCGTGTCCAGCCCTTATCTGACGGAGTGGCGATAAAGCCGTATCCTGGCGGCGCGGTGGCCTGCGTCTCCGATAAGCTCAGGTTCACTCGAATGATGTTCGGAGCGTAAGGCTCAAGCACAATCGTGCTGCCACCCCGGTCTAAGACGACTTGCGTCCCGGCGGCGCAGGCAAAACCTGCTTGCAGCAGTATCGCCAGTATGACTGTCAGGCAAACCCGCTCGAAGACACCGGCTGCCGCCTTTTGCGCGCGCGGACACCTCCCGGCGATGACGTTCAGAGCACCTGTAGGCAAGTCATCCTGGTTTGTTTGCACTCTTAACCCCCAAGCCTTTAACCGCATGGCGCCTCGGGCTTCAGCTTTGACTCGCTGCCTTGAGGGGCATCATTATTTTGGATGAACGATTTTAATGTCAACATCAAGCACTACAATTTACCATCGCCACAGACACGGCGCCAGTATGATTCCGCTGTGAAAAGGGCGTTTGCAGAAAAGAAAGATCGAAAGCAAACGGCGCTTGATTCAGCGGGGCTGGGAGGGGAGAGAATCCGCAAACACCTCAAACGGAGCCCAATAGTACGGCTTGCGAAAGGCGCCCTTGGAGTGGATTAAACTAAGTTGCGCCTTGCGGAGCGCGGCTGCGGGGCTTGATCCGTGGCGGAGGTTGGCATAGAGCTGCGTCATAAGCTGCGCCGTGGATTTATCATCCACTTCCCATAACCCGGCGATCACGTCGTGCGCCCCCGCCCGCAGGAAGGCCCAGGCGAACCCTACCAGCCCTTCTCCTCTGAAGGTGTGCGCGCCGGCGCTCTGACAGGCCGAGATGGTCACCAAATCCGCGCGAATGGGCAGCCGGGTAATATCTCTTGCGTAGAGCTTGAAACTGTCTTGGTACGGGGAAAGGATGATTGCCGAATCGAGCGGGTCTTCCCGATTCGCCGTTGCGTGCGCGGCGAAGTGGATGTAGGAGAAACCCCGGGGATGAGAGGCGGCGTAAGCCTGGGGAGCGGCGGCGGCGCCCGTGAGCACCAGCTTCCGGGCGGACGGGAATTGCTTCTGAATGTCATCGATCTCAGACTTTGCATTGGGAAGCGAAGGGAATTGATTGGAATCCGCGCTAACCGCGCCGCCGATCAGCAGGAGCGAGGGCGGTTGTGGACTCGCGGGCGCGGCATGTCCCGCCAGAGTTCCGAGAGAAGGCGCGACCGAGATGCTGACATCCTCAATCCAATAATGCGGCTGTGGCGCCGGGATGGGGATGGTTGCAAAGTTCAGATCGTACAGCGCGCCATCCGGCACGATCGCTACGTTTGAACCTTCCGGGATCATGGAGCGGGCAGGCGCGATGAGATCGTTATAAATCTCAATGCCCATCGGGGCGCCGCCCGCAAGCGGATCGCGAAGGCCATCGACGGCGCGGCGGTAAGCCTCCACTCGCTGCGCGATTGCCGCTTCAGGCGGCAGCACAAATGTAGCGAGCCCTGCCGGCGTGATCACCCACAAAAACGACCTTCGGGGAGCAAGCCAGTATGAGAGAAGTACCGTGCGGGACCGGCGCGCCAGACCCTGAAGCTGCGCAACGGTAAGGGGGGCCGATGGCCTGCCGTCTCCCCTTAACCTCTCAGACAACAGACGCGCTCTGCTCGTCTCCGCCACCAGCAGAGCTTCCGCCGTACGCCCGCGGATGGCCAAGAAATCAACGTAGTCCTGGTAGAAGCGAATCAAGCTTGAGAGATACGCGATGCGATGCTCATCACTCGTCAGCCCGGCTCGCGTCGCGTTAATTATCGCCAGCGTTTCATGCCACTGCTCCACTGCTTCTCCGGCGTGTCCGGTTTCGGCCAGCAATCGAGCTAAGCGGGACCGCGCCTCAAGGATGCTTTCCGGATCGCGAAGGCCAGACTGTGCTTTGGCGGAAGTAATGACCGATCGATAGAGGTCTTCGGCCTCGCTAATTTGGTTCCTGGAAGCCGCAAGGCGCGCCTCGTTCAGAACTGGATAGAGCCGCTCCACTGGATTACCCATCCGTTTTTGGAGCGCAAGAGCGCGGTTGTTGTAGATCTCCGCTTTCCGGAGATCACCCATATCCATGGAAGTCGTTGCGAGATCATAAAGCCAGTTGGCAATCCAAAATTTGTCCTGAGTTCGGCGCGCAATGTCTAAAGCGCGCTGGTAAAAAACGAGCGCCTCCTCGAAGTCGCCACGGTTGTAATAACAATCGCCGATTCGCCCCTCACTT
Source organism: Terriglobia bacterium (assembly GCA_050745325.1). GTDB lineage: Bacteria > Acidobacteriota > Terriglobia > UBA7540 > UBA7540 > RH2-MAG17b. Next base: position 3,144 of record JBOGJY010000348.1, on the reverse strand, counting down.
ACCTGCTGATCGCCCCACATGCCCGTTTCTCGCGCGCGCTGCCCAGCCTCAATGAACAACTGAATAGCTTTCTCGGGGTTGCCAAGCTGGGACTCACAATAGCCAAGGTTATTGAGGGTGCGGGCAATCGATCCGCGCGACGAGGTTTTCTTGAAAATAGTCAGGGCCTGTTGGAAGCGATCGATAGCCTCGTCGTAGCGCGCGTCATCCATATTGAGCAGCGCCAAGTCAGCGAGTGCGGAAGCCTCGAGGTAAGAATCCTGTTGCCGGTGGGCGCGCCCCTGCGCGCTGCGAAAGGCCGCTTCAGCCGCGATTGTATCGCCCAGGCGTAAAAGGCTGACTCCCCGCCGGAGTTCGATCTCAGTGGTTAATGACGATAATCCGCCGTTTGAGGCAAACCGGGAAGCTTGATCGTATAAGGCAAGGGATGCCTTGAACTCGCCAACGGCCGACTCCACGCGGCCGCGATCCATGCCTTGGCGGGCCTGAAGCTCTGTGGCGACTGCGATGCGCGGGATATTTCCCTGGAGCAGTTTAGATGCGCCCCCCGTGTCACCTTGAACGAGGAGCAGTTCCGCCTTAAGAAGGCGGAATCTCCAGTAATAAGCTGTGTCCTGTTCCTTTGACGACCGGCTCAAGCCCTGGTCCGCCACACCGAAGGCCTGTTTCAGCTCATCCTGGCGCTGAAGAAGCTGAGCTTCATGATAAACGTTCGCCAGGGTGGCGCGCTTGCGCCAAGCGCACGCGGGCATCCACAGCAAGAGAAATATCATGCTGGCAAGAAGGCCCAGTTTTCGTTTTTTGCTTGCCCAGGGACAACTCACCGTCTAATTATGGGGGATAACCTTGTCCATTGCCGGAAATGTAGGCAGCCATGAAGTGGCCCTCGACCGGGCTGCCTAGATTTGCGCGGATCATGGTCAAACTCCGCTGATAAGGTTGAATGAGGAATTCGCCCAAGTAGACGGCGCCGAAGTTAGGCACGTGGATTGCACACCCCACCGGTTTCAAATCTGAGCTGTCAGGGCGAATACTGCGCACGATTGAGCACAGCAGAGTGTTCTGCGGCGGTGGGATGGTGAGATCCTCCTGACCCTGCAGTAATTCCCGGCGCCAATCCTTGTCTTCTTGCAGCCGGGCGCAAACGTGATCGTAAGTATCAAGTTTGGAAAAAGTTTCAGCGTCGACCTGAACGTCAACCCGGCGCCCGGCAATACGCAAATTCTCAAAATGGCTGCCGAGCGGGATGATGGAAGGCTGACCTCCGGCCTTTGGATGCTTTGAAGTAAGGTGCGCCACCACAAGGTCCGCCGTGACTTGGTCGAGAATGTTGAGCTTTTCTATTGTGGCTGTGACCAGGGTATTATAGGCTTCGTCCTTCGCGCTGTAGCTTCCGGTGGTTTGAGTGGTGGCTGAACGGAACGATACAATTTGTTTATAGGAGAAATTCTCCACGCGGGATGTTGAATAGCCCCCCGTTTGTGGCAGGGCGGTGGCAGCCTGCGCCTCAATGAGATCGTTGAAGGGCAGCGTAATTTGTCCCGACACTCCGGTAGCCTGAGCATGAAAAAGAAATCGCTTCTCCACGAAACCTCCTATCTAAATTCAACGGTAAAGCGGTAGCGGCCAACTTCGCCAGATGCGCCCGGCGAAGCTCGCACAACCAAGGTGTAGTCGCCTGGAGGCGTGTGCGAGGGATCAAGCAGCAGGTTTAGCGTGTCGCTGGTTGCAGAGCGTGGGACGGTGATTGAAGCGCGCAAAGCGCCGGAAGCGTCACGGATTTCACAAAAGTAAGCCGCAGCGCTGGTGGAAGGAAGGTCCACGAAAATTGTATAAAATTGGGCGCCCTTCGGCACGCCAATCACCTGCCGGGCGCCTCGTGAAATAGAGTGCAGAGCAAAGACAGCTACGGGCTGGAAAGCAGTGGTCTCTGCCAGCCGGTTTTTCAACCCGGGAACGGTCACGAGCTCAAGATATCCAGTTATCACAAGGAAAACCAGGGCGGCAAGCGCCGGGGCCATCGTTCGCCCGGAGAACCACTTTCTGAGCCAATCCCAATGCGCTTGGCTTGCCCGCACCGTGCGCAGTTCGCGTTCCTTAAAAATGTTTCGCGCGTTATCAGCGAATATCGCGTCTGTCGTCAAGGCCTCTGCGCATACCGGGCAACTGAAATAGTGTTCTTCGAAAGCTTGGAGCTCGGTACCCGCCATTTCACCGAGCAGGTACCGCTCGGCGGCCTGAATGCGAAGAGCTTCTTCGTGGTCCATGATCATTCCCCCGCACCCCTCGCGCTGGTGGCGTGGAAACAAACGATTGCCATTAAATTCCGCTTCCGGGTGGACCTCATGGTACTACGGCCTCAACTTTCTGTAGCGCCGCCTTGAAGTGCAACCGGGCGCGATAGACCAGCACTCGCAAGTAGTCACGGTTAACGCCCATCACCCGGCAAATCTCCTGCTTGTTGATCTCCTCGTAGAAAAGCATCTTCAGGATTTCCCGGTCTGTCTCAGGAAGCCGGTCGAGAACCTTTTCGACTAACCGTTTCCGGTCTCCACTGACCAAGTCCCCTTCCAGATCGATAGTCCGGTCGATGGGTTCAGATCTGTCTTCAGGCAGTGGGGTATAGCGCGACTGTGAACGATATGATTCCTGAAGCACATTATTGCAAACGGAGTTCACAAAGGCGCCAAGCCGCTCCGGATGGTCCAATCCGCCCTTCTGGCGAAGCGTCTCGAGAACTCTCAAAAAAGTTTCCTGCCTGGCGTCCTCAACGGCCTGAGCTGAGCGCAGGCGATTGCGGAGCTTGAGCATGAGGAGAGCGCCGAAATAGGCGGCAAAATGCGCTTCAACGGAAGGATCGCCCTCCGTGAGGCGCCGCAAGTAATCCTCATCAAAGCAATAGTTTTCCAAAGGTGTTTGAAAGCGGTCATAGTATAGACTTGGCGAAGCGGCGGTTGCAAGCTCGCAGATTGACCAGCGCCGCGAACGGCGGCCTTCGAATTTCTGACCCGTAGCAACTGCGGCGCTGGCGGTACTTCGCGGGCTGGAAACCGCAGTCACCGCCAGACCGAAGGGGCGGCCTTCAATCGGTAAGGCCTGAACGTAAGAGTCCGGCACGCTTCCTCCTCAGATACCTTCTCAATC
>JBOGJY010000347.1:0-1769 GCA_050745325.1 Terriglobia bacterium | reverse complement strand
TCAACAATTTCTACCATCACTATCACATTCTCCACGAAGCAGACACAGCAATGCAGTCGTTCCTCCTTTGTGTGGTCTTCCTCGCCAGCCAATCACTCGCGCAGGCGCTGGAATTGCTCGGCATCGAGATTCCAGACCGCATGTAAGGGGCGCCTCAACGGTCTGAGGCCGGATGCGAAGTTGTTCCTAATACTGTGATGTTTCCCCCAAGAAAAGCCAGGCTTTGTCCTCGAAGGGGGAAATAAAATCCGCTTAAATATTTTATGCCGCTTGACATCAAACTGACATCTGGTATATTACATTCCTTTCCCGAAACCGTGGAGAGACAGAGATTATTAAATGCCGGGTGAGATCAATTTCGGGCGGCGCGATTTCCTCAAGACCGCTGTCGCAGGCGTTTCAGCGTTTGCCGTTGAGGGTGGCCTGTCTTCGGGCGCTCCCCTTCCCGCCAAAGTCCGGTATGGAGTTGTGGGCTCCGGGAACCGCTCGCGCAGCTCTCATCTGCCTATCCTGCGCGGTTTATTTCCAAACGTTGAGATCACCGCCTTGTGTGACATTACCCCGGAAAACCTTCAGGCGGGTCTCCAGGTTTGTGGGAGCGACACCGCCGGGTATAGCGATTACCGCCAAATGATCGAGAAGCATCCTGAGCTCGATGCCGTGCTGGTTATCGTTCCGAGTTACGTCCATGCCGAAATCGCCGTTGCCGCGCTGGAGGCCGGAAAGCACGTGCTCACGGAGAAACCGCTGGCGACGCATCTGGCGGATGGCAACCGGATGATTGAGACCGCGGCAAAGCGGAAGAAAACGCTTCAGGTTGGATCGCAGATGCGATACTCGCTGCTTTTCCATCGAATGGCCGAATTGATTCGTCAGGGCGCCATCGGGCAAGTTGAGCTGGTTCTTGGCGCCCTGTGCCGGGGCGATTGGAATCCAAAAAGCTGGCAGTATACCGACCCGGTCACCGGAAAGAGCATGAACTGGCGCTACCTTACACTCACTGAGGGCAGCGCGCTTTTGGAAGATGGGATTCATGAGTTGGACGTGATCCATTGGCTTGTGGGCGCCGAGCCGCAGCGAATCCAGGCGCAGGGTGGGAACAACGTTTATGTCGAGCGCCAAACCATCGATAATGCGGGAATCCTGATTGAATTCACCAATGGAGTCCGGTGCAATTTCTTGTTTTCGATTTTTACTCCCGGCGCGGCCGATCATTCCGCGCTCCGCCTGTATGGAACCCAGGCTGAGATGACCGTTGCAAAGGAAGATGAAAAACAGTTCGTCGTGATCAATCACTATCGAGGCAAAACGGATCGCATTGAGGTCCCATACCTTTTGCCGGACGAAGAAAGCCGGTGGCGGGCCGCCTTTCCACAAAAAATGGACGCGCGGGGCGACGTCAATACTTACCGGGAACACGAGGCGTTCTACCACTCGGTTACCACTGGGGCGCCGCCCTTTGCGGATGGGAAGGCGGGGCTTGATGCGGCGCACATCTCGCTTGCAGCCGAACGCTCGCTGCGTACGGGACGGCCGTTAAGTTGGGATGACCAGGAAGAAGCCCTTTAACCGGGCGCTTTGAATGATACGTCGACATGCTTTTTCGACAGTGGGTTAGAGTTATCTCACCGAAGTTCGTTGATGAAGTTTTCCTGTTTCCAGGTGTCGGGTTCAGAGCCCCGTCAGGGGCGGAATAATATAGCCCACGGCGCGCGCCGTGGGCTATATTATTCCGCTCCTGCGGAGCTTGCTTATTCAATGAACTTCGG
>JBOGJY010000346.1:0-14043 GCA_050745325.1 Terriglobia bacterium | reverse complement strand
GGCCTCTGGCCGCCGGCTTTTAAGGGTAAAGACCTGCGGGCCAGAGGCCGCCGCTACAGGTAAACGCATTTCCCCAACGCAACCCTAACGAGGCTTCGCCTCAGACCTACGAGTCATGACGCCACCGCGAAGCGGTGGAAGATGAATAGCCGTGGGTGGAACCCACAGAACGTGAACCACGGTCCTTCCTCCGCAACCCCGGAGGGGTTGAATATCGTCAAGCCATCACCGGCGGGCGAGTGACCGTCAATCTTAAGGGCCTCCTCCTATCTTGCCTACAGACAATGCCCGATTTATCAGACCGTTCAAGTATCAACCTGTTAAAATGAGTAGAAGGTGAATTATGAAGAGACGAATCCACAACAAGAGCCAAATCGACGGGGATCTTGAAGCCAGGCAGGAAGGTTTCGGACCGGCAGCCGAGCGTGACAACCAGGGTTCAGGCTCAGCGGGACAGTCAGGTGATCTCCAGGGACTTTCTGGCATCGCAGACGCGGATTCTGAAAGCGTCGAAGAGCTGATCGAAGAAGGTCAGTCCTATGAGGCCGAAGTGGTGAGCGGCGTAGAAAATGCGTCGGACGCCGCCGAGGAGCCAGTGAAAACGAGAGAGGCCCTGGCGGATGACGTTCCTGACGAGTACCGCGAGAGCTGAGAAGGCCACGGCACGGTGAAAGAATAGGAGTGAACTTTGCCGGTACCCGAAGGGTTTTCCTCGAGGAAAAGGTCCACGAGCGTGATTGCCTGAGCGTTGGTCGACGATATGATCAGGAATTGATAGTCGTCTGCCGCTTCGACAAGCGGTAATGACGCGGCCGCTCAGAACAAGCCCCTTCATCCTTTGCTCGGAGACACGTTCCTTCCGAGAGCACCGAGCAGATTGCTGATCAAGAGCAAACCGCGGCGGCAATCTTGGCCACGGAAGCGCTTCAACAATTTCCAGAATCCTGGTGGTTTTGCTTCACCCATCTTTGTCAGTGTTATCGCTTCAGGCAAGGAGCGGGCAAGCCCCCCGACCAGCTCAGGATCGGTTGTTCCTAGGAGCTTAACTAGAACCAGGAAGTTGCGAATTCCGCGAATCGATTCTGGCGTTCTTGCCGCTTCCACGGCGATCTCAAGAACCTTGTCACTCGATCCGAGCGCGCCACGGAGCAGCTCCAGCACGCCGTGGTCGTGAAGTCCCTGGAGAACTTCAAACGCAGCAAGCACAGCTTCGGCGTGTTCGATGGGCAAATTCTCGACCCGAGACCGCAATTCCTCGCGGGGGTCCGGTCGCGGCGGATGCATTGCAATTGGCTGCGCCATCGCGTTCTCTCCTCAATCCTTGTGGATTTGTGCCAGCGAGCCGCCCGGAGCCGTGTAGTCGGCGCGCTTCCACTTCCGCTCAACTTCAACGCCGGGTTGTGGCGTCGGGCGCCCCCAGCGTGAATTGTTTCGCGGCAGGGGATTCTCGCCGGTTTCCGGCAGCACTTTCAGATGGACGGAAGTTTCCTTATAGGCGGGTGTATGCGTTGCCGCGTCCGTGTGACTGCTCGTCAACTTGTTCACCGGCTGCTCCACGGAATTCATCGGCATGTAGAGCTCGCGGCCCTTCACGCGGTTGGTTACGAGCGCGCGCACTCGCACTTGCCCATACCGCGAAACGATCTGCACCCAGGTTCCGCTCTCGATCCCGCGCTCCTCGGCCAACTCAGGAGAGACCTCGACAAACGTGTCGGGCGTTTTCTCGCTAAATCCGTGGTTGCGATACGTCATGTTGCCTTCATGGAAATGTTCGAGCAGGCGGCCGTTGTTCAGATGGAGATCAAACTCGACGTCCGGCTGCTCGGGCCATTCCGCCCACGACAGCGGAAATAAGTTCGCTTTTCCATCAGGGGTGTTGAATCTTTTCGTGTAGTGCAGCGGCTCATCGGTTCCGTCGGCGGCAACGGGCCACTGTAGCGATTTGAAATTTTCCAGCCTCGTATAGTTCACCCCTGCAAACATCGGAGTCACTGCGGCAATTTCATCGTAGACTTCGGAGGGGTGCGCGTAGTTCCAATTCGCGCCGAGGCGGTTGGCGACGTCTTGAATAATCTTCCAGTCCGGCCGGCTTCCCTTGAGAGGCTCGAACACCTGATAGAGACGCTGGATTCGCCGTTCCGTGCTCGTAAACGTCCCGTCTTTTTCCAGGCTGGGCGCCGCTGGCAGCACGACGTCGGCAAAACGGCAGGTCTCGCTGAAAAAGATGTCCTGCACAACGAAAAACTCGAGTTTGCTGAAGGCGGCAGCGACACGATTTGCATTTGAATCCACGATGCTCATTTCTTCTCCGATAACGTACATTGCCTTGAGCTTGCCTTCGTGAATGGCGTCTACCATCTCGTGATTGTCGAGTCCCTTGGCTGAGGGCAGTTTCACTTTCCAGGCGGCCTCGAATCGCGCGCGTACCTCCGGATCATCAACCTTCTGATATCCAGTGACCATGTTGGGCATGGACCCGTGATCGCTCGCGCCTTGCACGTTATTGTGCCCGCGTAACGGATAGGCGCCCGTTCCGGGCCGCATGTAGTTCCCGGAAACGAGCAATAGGTTCGAGATTGCGGTGGAGGTGTCCGATCCCATGCTGTGCTGAGTGACGCCCATCGCCCAGAGGATGCAAACGGAGTTTGCTTCCGTCACCATGCGCGCCACCCTTGTCAGCGTTTCGAATGGAATGCCGCAGGAATTCGACGCGAACTCCATCGTGAACGGCTCGAGACTCTTGCGGTACGCATCGAGTCCATTCACCCACTGGCTCAGGAAGGCGGTGTTGGCGAGGCCGTTGTCCAGCAGATAGCGGCACACCGCGGAAAGCCAGATGAGATCCGTGCCAGGCCGCGGATGCAGGAAAAGATCGGCGCGGCGGGCCATTTCGTTCTCGCGCAAGTCGGAGACGATGAGCTTCTGCCCGTGCAGTTTATGCGCCCGCTTCACGCGCGTCGCTAGCACCGGGTGGCTCTCCGCGGTGTTGCTGCCAATAATGATGACGAGGCTCGCCTGCGCAATGTCGCTGATTGAGCCGGAATCTCCTCCGTAACCCACGGTACGGAACAAGCCCGCCGTCGCCGGCGCCTGGCAGTAACGCGAGCAGTTGTCGATATTGTTCGTCCCGATCACAGCGCGAGAAAGCTTTTGCATCAAATAACTTTCCTCATTCGTGCACTTCGAAGAAGAGATAAATGCCAGCACGTCAGGTCCGCTCTTCGCTTTTATTTCGGAGAATCTTCGCGCGATAAGGTCGAGGGCTTCATCCCACCCGGCTTGGTGGAATTGGCCGCCTTCGCGGATCAATGGCTTGGTGAGGCGGTCGGCGCTGTTGACGTAATCCCAGCCGAATTTTCCCTTGACGCAGGTGGAGATGCCATTGGCAGGGCCGTCTGATGGCGCGACTTTCAAAATGCGGCGGTCTTTGGTCCAAACCTCGAAGCTGCATCCAACTCCACAATACGTGCAAACGGTTTTCGTCCTGCGAATGCGCGACTCTCGCATCGCGGCTTCAGCTTCGGAGAGCCGCATAATGCTTCCATAGCCGGTCTCGGGCTCGATGCCCTTAACAATGTCAATCATGCCTTCCAGGGCCTGTTTTGGCAGGGCGGTGAAAAAGCCGGCGCGCCCGAGCATCGACTTTTCCATCAAGGCGTTGCAGGGACATACGGTGACGCAATGACCGCAGGAAACGCAGCTTGATTGGCCGATCGTCGAACCGCCATCCCAAAGGACGCGCGGCTGCGGATCCTCCCAGCGGATCGAAAGCGTTTCGTTTACTTGAAGGTTTTGGCACGCCTCGACGCACCGGCCGCAGAGAATGCATTGCTGGGGATCATAACGGTAAAACGGATTTGTGTCGTCAACCTCATAGGGTTTGTTCTTGAAAGGAATATTCTGATGTTCGATTGCGAGCAGCTTCGTCGTGTTGTGGACTGCGCAGGCGCCGTTATTGTTGTCGCAGACCGTGCAGTAGAGCATGTGGTTGCTAAGGATGCGGTCAACCGCCTCGCGCTGGGCGGCGCTCGCAGTGGAAGACTTCGTGGAGACCTTCATTCCATCCGATGCCGCGGTCGAGCAAGCTCGGGCAAGCTTGCCATCGACTTCGACAAGGCACGTGTCGCACGTCTGAATGGGGCCGAGCTGAGGGTGATAACAAACCTGGGGAACGCTGCTCGCGGTGCGATTGAGAAGATCGATGAGGCGCTCCCCGCCTTCCGCTTCCTGGAGCAAGCCGTCAACCGTTACCCTGACCGTCATATATTCCTCCCAGCAACTGTTTCGTCCCGGCCGGCTTGTAATATACATCTGACCGCCTCCGCCTGCTATGCTCCAGCTCAACTTTTGGTGGAGGCGTTTCCAACGGGTTGTCTCGGACCGGGCTTAAACTGGGATTTTCATTTCCCTGGGCCGGCTGATAACATACACCTGACCGCGGGAACCGGCGAAACCAGGGGGAAGCGATGGATGGCGGAGAAGATTCGGACAGGGCGTTTCATCAAGCAAGCCCGCCTTCCTGACGGATCGCACTAAAGGGCCGCAGTTCCTGTTTCGCGCGGAAGCGAACAAATTAAATCTGGAGGAACATCATAATGGTTACTCTCAGCGATGCACGAAGAGTGATTGCCGCCGCCGAGAAAAAGGCGGCTGAAATCGGTCAACCCATGAATGTCGCCATCGCGGACGCCGGGGGCAATCTGGTTGCCCACGTTCGCATGGACGGCGCCTGGCTCGGTAGTATAGATATTTCTATCAATAAAGCCTATACCGCGCGCGCGTTTGATATTGCCACGAAGGATTTGGCCAAGCATTCTCAATCCGGCGGCCAGTTCTTCGGGATCCATGCTTCGAACGGCGGCCGCATCATGATTTTTGCCGGAGGTATTCCCCTGAAGCGCGACGGCAAAGTAGCCGGCGCGATTGGGGTCAGTGGCGGCAGCGGCGAGCAAGATCAGGCGGTAGCGGAAGCGGGCGCGGCGGCTTTCTAAAAATGCTGAAAAACGTATAATGCCAGGGCGCATCCCTATGGCTAATTGAGTTTAATCTAATAATTCGCATACGCGGATCACTACAATCCAACCCAACGGAGGATAATCTATGCCTGGCAATCGCGGACTTGTTTACATGGGACCGGGAAAAGTTGAGATTCAGACCATCGATTTTCCCAAGCTTGCTTTAGGAGACCGGAAGTGTGAGCACGGGGTAATTCTCAAAGTTATTTCAACCAACATTTGCGGCAGCGATCAGCATATGGTGCGGGGCCGCACGACAGCGCCTGCAGGTTTGGTCCTGGGGCATGAAATCACGGGCGAGGTGATCGAGGCGGGCCGGGGCGTGGAGTTTATCAAGACCGGCGACTTGGTTTCCGCCCCGTTCAACATTGCCTGCGGCCGGTGCCGCAACTGCAAAGAGGGCAAAACGGGGATTTGCTTGAACGTGAACGCCTCACGGCCGGGGGCCGCCTACGGCTATGTGGACATGGGCGGATGGGTGGGAGGGCAGGCCGAGTACGTGATGGTCCCTTACGCCGATTTCAATCTGCTCAAATTCCCCGGCAAGGCGCAGGCGATGGAGAAAATCCGGGACCTGACCTGCCTCTCTGACATCCTCCCTACTGGCTACCACGGCGCCGTCACCGCGGGAGTGGGTACCGGGTCTACAGTTTATGTTGCGGGCGGAGGACCGGTGGGCCTGGCGTGCGCTGCGGCCTGCAACTTGCTCGGCGCGGCTTGCGTTATTGTGGGAGACCGGATTCCGGAACGCTTGGCGCAAGCTAAAAGCTTTGGTTGTGAAACCGCCGATATCTCCAAAAGCGCTTCCATCGCCGAACAAATTGAGAATATCCTCGGGATTCCAGAAGTTGACTGCGCCGTTGACTGCGTTGGATTCGAGGCTCGCGGCCATGGCGGCGAATCCGCGAAGGAGGTCCCGGCGGCGGTGCTTAACTCGCTGATGGAGCTCACTCGAGCGGGCGGAGGGCTCGGCATCCCCGGGCTTTATGTCACCGAGGATCCTGGGGCCAAGGACGAAAGCGCAAGGTCTGGCAATCTAAGCCTCCGCCTCGGCCTTGGATGGGCCAAGTCGCTCAGCTTCATGACGGGCCAGACTCCGGTGATGAAGTACAACCGGCAACTGATGCAGGCCATCCTGTATGACAAAATCAAGATCGCCAAAGCAGTGAATGTGACCGTCATCACGCTGGACGAGGGTCCTCAAGGCTACAAGGATTTCGACCAAGGAGCTGCCAAAAAGTTCGTCATCGATCCCCACGGCAGCTTCTCACGAAGTTCGGGCAAGAAGTAATATGGGTGCGGTTCGAAACGCCGGATGGGATGGAAAAAGCGTCCCATCGATCCTATTTGTCTCAAAAGTCTCAATGTCTTATGCTAGGCTCTGGAGTGCGGCCGCTTGCGCGCTCCAGAGCGGGGCTAGCTTTTGTAGCGCAGAGTTTTGCGGTTAAAACTCTGCGGCTTTTCATAGGTGCCGTAAAAAAACGATGCCCGCGGTTTTTGCTTCCCGAAGAGGGGGAAATCGCCGTGGGTGAAACCCACGGTCACGGGCGGAGTTGTAGCGGCGGCCTCTGGCTGCCGCTACAGTTGCGGTTGTCACACAGGCCCTGGAGGGGCCGAACAACGGCTACTCATGTTCCATCGCTCGCGCGAAGTTTGGAATGCCTTGATTCATGCTATGACCCACCCGATCCGCGAAGGCGCCGGAAAAGTGGATGCGCAGCAATCCCGGCGCAGCGTCGAAGTAACCTCTGTCTCGGAATGGCGGGACGGGAAAGTGCGGCGTCTCCGCGACGACCTGGCTTCCGAAGAGCCCCTACAAATCTGTGTGGGCAAACTGCCTCTCACCGTGACGATGCGCACCCCAGGCCATGATTTTGAGCTGGCTTCCGGCTTCCTCTTTACTGAAGGGCTTGTCGCGCGGCGGGAGCAAATCCTCTCTCTGGACCATTGTTCGACGCCACAGCGGCGCCCTGTTGAGATGAGCCCCGCTGTGGCGCACGATGACTCCAATGCAGAGGGAAATACGGTCCAGGTTGAGATCGCGCAGGAAGTGGCGCTCGGCCTGGAGCGGGTACAGCGCAACTTCTTCGCAAGTTCCAGTTGTGGTCTGTGCGGGAAGGCCTCGATCGATTCTCTAAGGGTACGCGGGGTTCAGCCGCCAAACCCCGGCTTGCGCATCGACCCCAAGATCCTCTGCGGGCTTACGGACAGGCTGCTCGCCGAGCAGCTAATTTTCGCGCGTACGGGGGGCCTTCATGCGGCCGGCCTGTTCGACCGGCGGGGCGGGCTTGCCGTGCTCCGTGAAGACGTAGGGCGGCACAACGCCGTGGACAAGGTGATCGGTTGGGCGCTATTGGAAGATCATTTACCCCTCTCGGAATATGTTCTCGTGGTGAGCGGACGGGGCGGCTTTGAAATTATCCAGAAGGCAATCGTGGCCGGTGTGCCAGTGGTCGCCTCAGTCTCTGCGCCTTCCAGTTTGGCCGTCCGATTGGCTCGTGAGTTGGATTTAACTCTCGTGGGCTTTTCTCGAGGCAAACGTTTTGTCGTTTATGCGGGCGAACACCGGCTCGGCTTCATAGGAACAACTTCGACTGAAGACTGATGATGGCAGGAAGGGGAAACCTCAACTGCGTCTTACGCGTGGACCTCAAAAGAGTTACCTTGTGATTGGATGAAATATGACGGACGAACGGCGAACGGGTCACCCAACCAGTGTGAAGGTCTTTGGGAGGCCGGGATCGGCCCCGGCCTATGCGATACGGGATTTTCTTCAGCGCAGCGATGTGCCGTTTGACTGGGTTGAACTCACAAGCGATGAGCAGGCGCGCGAGCAGGCTCAGGTCACGGGCTTGGGCGATAACCGGTTGCCGGTCTGCGTGTTTGCAGATGGAGTTCGGCTGGAGTGCCCCACCATCCGGCAGATCACGGAAAAGTTGGGGTGGTTTCGCAATCCGTCGCGTTCTGAATATGACCTGGCCATCTATGGCGCCGGCCCGGCGGGCCTAAGCGCTGGCGTTTACGGCGCCTCCGAGGGCCTCAAGACGGTGCTGATTGAACGCTCGGCTGTGGGTGGACAGGCTGGCACGAGTTCGAAGATTGAAAACTACCTTGGATTTCCCGAAGGGATCAGCGGCGCCGATCTCGCTCAGCGGGCGCGCGAACAAGCCTGCCGCTTCGGGGCTGAGATCCTGCTGCTGCGTGAAGGAATCCGGGGTGAGTTTCTGCCAGGGAAGGGTGTGGGCTACCTTGCCGACGGCACGAAGATTATCGCCCGCGCAACCATCTGCGCGACCGGCGTCCAGTACCGGCGGCTGAATCTCCCCCATGAGGACCGCTTGTTGGGCGCTGGCGTCTATTACGGCGCTGGCGTGAGCGAAGCTATGCTTTGCAGCGACGAACACGTCTTTGTGGTCGGTGGCGGCAATTCCGCCGGGCAGGCCGCGATGCAGTTTGCCCGCTATGCGCGGAAGGTCAGCATCGTGATTCGTGGAGACTGCCTGAAGCAAACCCTGTCCAACTATCTTGTCGATCGCATCCAGGCGGCGCCCCAGGTTGAGGTGTTGCGGCACACCGACGTTACGGCTCTCGATGGCGATCAGACGCTACGCGCGGTCACGCTAACCAACAGGCAAACCGGCCAGCAGCAGACTGTCGAGACGAAGGGACTCTTCTTGTGCCTGGGCGGTGCGCCGCACACACAGTGGGCCGCCGAAGCCGGTATTGTGCGCGACGAGGAAGGTTATCTCGTGACGGGACCCGACTTGCGGCAAGATGGCCGCTACCCGGAAAAGTGGCCGCTGGAGCGCGTCCCCTATTATTTAGAAACGAGCATGCCCGGACTGTTTGCGGCGGGCGATGTCCGGCACGGGGCGGTCAAGCGATGCGCCTCGGCGGTCGGCGAAGGCGCGATGGCGGTGGCCTTCGTGCACCGCTATCTGGCCCATAGTTGACGGAGGAAAAAACATGAAGTCTTGCACACATCTAGATCAAATCCGGCAGGTCACGCCACGCACTCGCGGTTGCGAGGAGTGCTTGAAAATGGGGGACACATGGGTTCACCTGCGGCTATGCCTGGAGTGCGGCCACGTGGGCTGCTGCGATTCCTCGAAAAACAAGCACGCGACGAAGCACTTTCATCACACAGCGCATCCGGTCATGAAGTCGCTTGAGCCAGGTGAGAATTGGGGCTGGTGCTATGTCGATCAGCTCGAGCTGGACTTTGCCTGAAGGCCGAGCCTTCCCGCGTGGTTGAAAAGCTGGCTGGCAATCGGATGAGGGTAAAGAGATCGCGGGCGATACCGTCCGAATTAAATGGCTGGAGTTCCCAGAATGCGCTTAAAGCGCAGCTTCATAGCGGCACGCTTGCTTCGACGATGGTTCCAGGATTACCGGGCGTGATGGACAGCCGTCCTCCCAGTTGCCGCACTCGCTCTTCCATTCCTGCCACGCCCAGGCCAAGCCGGGCGCCGTCCTTGTCAAGTTGTTTCAGCAGTTCAGCGGGAGCTCCACAACCCTCGTCTTCGACGATTAGCACAATTTCATTATCCAGCCGCGTAAGGCGAACCTTGGCCAGCGGACTTTGCGAGTGCCGCTGTACGTTGGTGAGGCTTTCCTGGACGATGCGGAACAAGGCGATCTCGATGTCTTCGGGCAACCGTCCGAGCCCCGATTGCAAATCCAGATCGACAGCAATCCCGCTGATCTCCCTGAACCGCTGCACATGCCAGCGAATGGCGGCGGCAAGACCTATCCTGTCCAAATCCGGCGGATGCAGCAAATGCGAGAGGTTCCGAACTTCGCGGGCGGCTTGGTCAGCCAACGTCTGACACTCCGTCAGCAGGTTAGAAGTCTGCGCGTCATTCTGCGTTCTGCCTCGCTGGTGGATCAAAGCAAGGTTCAAACTCAATGCGGTAAGGGTCTGAGCTGTACTATCATGAAGTTCCTGGGCAATTCGCCGCCGCTCTTCGTCTTGAAGTCGAAGCAGCCGGCCAGACAGGCGGCGCAGCGATTCTTCAGCGCGTTTTTGGTCAGTAACTTCTACAGCCACGCCTCCAACCAAACGCCTTCCGGAACGGTCGCGAAAGGGGAATTTCAATACGAGCCATTCGTGCGGCGTTTGGTCACGGCCAGGAATTGACTCAACGATCTCAAGAGGGGCGCCCTGAGATAAAACCGTCAAGTCGTGCTCGCGAAGGGAATCCGCCCATTCTTTCGGTAACCAGTCAAAGTCAGTCTTTCCGAGAAGGTTCTGCGCCGGAATGCCATAGATTCGCTCGAAACGCTTGTTACAGAAAAGGTAACGTCCGTCTTCGTCTTTGATGAACGCTATGGCAGGGCTGTTCTCCATGAAGGAATCAAATCGCTTCTCACTTTCACGAAGGGCTTGCTCTACCCGCCCCCTTTCCGCTATCTCGGCCTCCAGAGTCTTGTTGGCCTGAGCAAGCTCTCGCTCTCTGTGTTTTTGTTCGCTCAAGTCAGTAGCTATCGCGCAAATTCCCTCAAATTCGCTTTCCCGTAGCGGGCTCAAAGAAAGATACACCGGCACTGTCCTGCCGTCATGGATCAACAAATCAAGCTGTTCTTTCTGGCGCGTTTCCTTTGCCCGCGTGAGCAAACTGTCCAGAATTGGGCGCTCCGCAGTTCGTACAAAATCATGCAGATCAGAGCCAATCAGCTTTTCCAACGGGGTGTCAAGCATCTCAGCAAACCGGCGGTTGGCATAAAGGATTGCGCCTTCTGGCGCCACCGTAGCCGCGCCTTCATTGATTGCTTCGACCATCACCCGGTAGGGGTGGTCAGCGCCCTGGAGCGTGAAGACTCGATCGCCAGATGGCCCGGAAACTAAGAGCGCATCCACTTCGCCGCAGCGGATCGCTCGCAGCGTCTCTTCCATCTCCACCAGCCGGGCGCGCAGGCCGTCTAACGTCTCTGGCGTGTTTTTCGCCCGTCCGGAGGAGGCCCTTGGAGTCTGGAATCTTCCTTTCATTGCCTCAGCCGTTTTCCGGTCTCAGGTCGAGACCCGCCAGGACGCGTTCACGGTCGGATAAATCGCCCACAATTCTGCGCAAGGGTTGCGGGAGCGTTTTTATCAGCGTGGGAGTGGCAATGATCTGTTCGTTCTTCGCCAACTCAGGCTGTTGGTAAATATCGATCACTTCGAGGTGATAACGCCCCAAAAGGCGCTCCTCGCAGAAGCTGCGAATATTTAGAATGGAACGCGAGGAACGCGGCGTGGCGCCGGTGACGTACAAGCGCAAGACGTAAGCGTTCCGTCGCCGCTTACTAAGAAGGCGCCGGTGATTTTTGGCGTTTTCATTTTTAGAATCTTTCATGCGTATCCTCTCTTCTTAATGCAAATCCAGGCCGACCAGCACGCGTTCGGTGTTCGATAAATCACCGATGATCTTCCGGATAGGCTGGGGAAGGTTTCGCACCAAGGTAGGAATAGCTACGATTTGGTGTCCTCGCGCCAGTTGCGGACTTTTTATTAAATCGATCACTTCGACCGTATATTCGCCCTGGAGATGGTCTTTGCAGATTTTTTTCAAATTACTGAGCGCGCTCAAAGATTTTGGCGTCTGCCCCGCAACGTAGAGGCGCAGTTCCATCGTTGTCTCTTTCGATGTTTTCGCGGATACAGCTCTTGGTTGTTTCATAAGCGGCCTCCCCGGGTCTTGGTTCTCACAGAATTTGCATCAGGAGAGGCCGTCTTGCGACTGCGGGCGATGTTAGAGAAATCCTCCAGCAGGCGCCCTTCACTCTCCTTTTCTTGCTGGATGATTCGCTCGGCCTGCTCCCTCTCGGCCTCAATTCCGGTCCGCAGCGCGGAAATCCGGGCCTGCATATCTTTTCGTTTACGTTCGAGTTCCAGCCGTTTGCGCTCCGTTTCCCGCCGGCCGGCCAACGCTTGCGCCTTCTCCTGCGCCTCCTGCGTCAGGCGCGCGGAACCTGTCAACACCCCGCCTGCGCCTAAATACACGGGAACGAGTTTGACGCCCCGGTCTGTCAGCAGGAACTCCCGGATCTGGTTGGAGTGGGCCATACCCCGTGATTTGGCCACGTACAACTCGCGATTCCGTTCGCCGTTCGCCTCGATTTCCTGCAGCAGAAGCCATGTATCAATCAATGAGGAAATGCCGGCCCTTGACTCCTCTTGGTTTTCGCCTCCGCCGGAGGTCAGGTTGGTGAACAGGGCGGTGATCTGCTTTTCTTTCAGAAAATCGATCAAGCGCACCAGCATCGACCGGACTTCACGCTGATTACCGCTGGAAATGAAAGTTGTGATCGGATCGATGACGACCGTCCGCGGTTTACACTGGGTCACAAGCTTGTGAATTCGGACAAGCTGCATTTCGAGTCCGCGCTGGGTGGGCCGGCTGGCGTCAAATTGTAGAAGTCCTTTTTTAATCCACCGCTGTAGATCGATTCCGATCGAGCGCATGTTGCGCATCACTTGGTTGGGCGATTCTTCAAACGCGAGGAACAGGCACTCTTCGCCGCGCCGGCAGGCGCTGTCAACAAAATGCGCCGCAATGCTTGTCTTGCCGCTGCCCGCGCATCCAGAAACCAGGACCGTGCTGCCGCGATAGTACCCTTTCCCTTCCAGCATGTCGTCGAGATCGGGAACTCCAGTTGGCGCACGCTCGGTCGATGCGCGGTGCCCAAGCCCCAACGAACTGAGGGGAAGCACTGAGATGCCATTTTCGTCGATTAAAAAAGGGTATTCGTCGGCGCCATGGGAGGCGCCGCGGTATTTGACGACGCGCAGCCGGCGAGTGGAAAGCTGGTCCGCAATGCGATGATCCAGCAGAATGACACAATCAGAAATGTATTCTTCCAGACCGTAACGGGTCAATGCGCCATCGCCGCGCTCCGCGGTGACAATAGTGGTCACGTGTTTTTCCTTCAGCCACCGGAACAGCCGGCGGATTTCGGCGCGCAGGATAGCCACATTCGAAAACCCCGAAAATAACGCCTCGAGTGTATCCAGCACCACGCGATTTGCGCCCACCGACTCAATTCCATGCTGCAAGCGCACAAACAAGCCCTCCAGATCGTATTCGCCGGCCTCCTGGATTTCACTTCGCTCGATGTGCACATAATCAAGGGAAAGCCGCTTTCGAGCGCAGAGGTCCTTCAGGTCGAAACCGAGCGACGCGACGTTCTGCGCGAGCTCCTCCGGGATCTCTTCAAAAGCCATCAAGAGCCCTGGTTCGTCGAAGTTAAGGGCGCCGCGAACAAGAAACTCCACCCCCAACATCGTCTTTCCGCACCCCGGCCCCCCACAGACGAGCGTCGGGCGCCCTTTGGGCAAACCACCGTTCGTGAGTTCGTCGAGACCTTTGATCCCTGTGGGGGATTTTTTGAGTTGAACCGAGGCTGATTTTTTCATAACTCCATTAGATGAATATCAATGCTGATCCAGATTCAATCACATGGCACGGATGTTACCTTACTCGACGCACAAATGAAAAGCTGTCTTCGAAAGCCGCTCTTTCTTCCTTTCTTCCTTCCTTCCAATTTCACCGCGGGCCTTTAAGGGAGGCGTCAGAACGCGCCGGTTGGCTCGGGCTGATGCGCGAGACCGCGGAAAAACTGGGGTAGGGGGTTAGTTTGAATTTCGGATCGCCTGTCTGTGAACGCGGCGGCGTAGCGCCCCATCCCGGCGGCTTGTCCGGGCGGCCCGGCTTGCCGCAAGATACCGGGGCGCCAGCGCAGCCCTCCACAAGTCTTTTGCCGCCCGGTAGTGCCTGCCTCAGTCTTGCCCGAGTTCATGCCCGATGGCCGAAAAACGGCTTACCAAACCGGAAACCAACCGGAGCGGAACTCAACCTAAGCCGCAATCTCCTTTATTTTGTGCAATATGTCTCATGGTACCGGATCAATCCGGCTATCCCCTTCATATTCAGTCGATTGCAGCGATTTTACCAACATTAGAGTCCGGTTGGTTCCGGTTGGTTCCGGTTTCAAGCCTTTGTTTTCAATGACTTGAAAAAACAAAAACAATCCTTTTTGGTTTCAGCTC
>JBOGJY010000345.1:0-15392 GCA_050745325.1 Terriglobia bacterium | reverse complement strand
GCCCGCGCGTCCGGTTCCATTGCTCGGCGACCCAGCTCGCGACGCTCCTGTGGTCAAATGCGCTCCAGGCAAAGCCCGCGACGTAGATCAGGGCGATTACTCCGGCGCGATAGCGAACTTCGAAAGGCTTATTTTTCATTTTTATCAGGCGGAGGCATGAAGTGGGTCAGTTTCGGGCTGGAACGGGTGCAGCGCCGGGCTTCAGCCCGGCACATGCCGCCCTAAAGGGCGGCGCTACGCCTGAAACTGACTCACGACTCGGAGGCATGAAGGGTTGCCTAAGCCGTCATCGAATGCGTAATATAGCATGAGAGGTGGTTTGGGCAGTGACGAAACTCTACAAGGCGGATCTGCATTGCCATAGCCGTTATTCCGGCTTGGTAAAACACCTGCGTTTTCTCCGCGCGCGCGACTGTTACTCGCAGCCTGCCGACGTTTACCGCCGGGCCAAGGCGCGCGGCATGAACTTGGTGACCATCACCGATCACGACTCGATCGATGGATGCCTTGAGCTTTTGAACCGGCGCGGGAACATGCCTGATTTCCTGATGGGCGAGGAAGTCACGGCGCGGCTGCCGGAGTTTGTGCATGAAATTCACATCGGAGTTTACGGCCATAATGAGGCGCAACACCGTGAAATCCAGCGGCTGCGCGGCAACGCGGAAGAGTTAGTAAGTTACCTGCGGCAGAACAACCTGCTCCACGTGCTTAATCATTTCTTCCATGACTTCTGGAACGTGGCTCGCGTGCAGGAGTTCGTCGAGCGCATGGCGGAAATGTTCAATGTGTTTGAGGTTCGCAACGGCACGCTGCAGCGCGAGCACAATGCCTTCATTGCGGCGCTGCTCGAACGGTTCCGGGGCCCCGGCCGGCCGGTGAGCGTGGTCGCGGGGAGCGATTCACACACGCTGCGCCGGATTGGCCGCAGCTATACGGCCAGCCCTGCCCGCAACCGCGAAGAGTTCCTCGACGATATCCGCGCCGGACACAGCCAGGTTTTCGGCCCGCATTCGAACCACTTGTCTCTTGCGGCCGACATCTATGGCGTGGTCCTTCGTTATTACCCAACCGTGCTATCCGTGCATAACGGTGAGTTTTCTCCGCTCAGCCGCGTGCAGAAATTCTTCCTAAGTATCGCGGCCGCCCCTTTCCTGGTGGCGCCGTACATTGCCGCCGTCCGGCACATGCGGACAGAACGCGGGCGCATCAAGGAATTCTCGCACCTCCTTATGACCCAACGATAAGCGGGCAACAACAAATAACGCTCGAAGTTGTAAGGTCACGGCGCGAAGTTTAGCCCGTGGCGATCTCTCTTGTTTCTACAAGGCTGGCCACAACGATTCCCAGATTTTAAATTCGGTGTGGTAGCCCGCCTCTTCAGCTCGCGTCAGTTTCTTTCCTGAAGCAACTTCCAGGGTTTCCTCAAAAATGTTCCGCCCCACTTCCTCCATGGTGCGCTCGTGGTCAAGGATGACTCCGGCGTTGATGTCGATATCGCCGTTCATGCGCGCAAGCGGCGTGTTGCTTCCAATTTTCAAGACGGGCCCGAGGGCGCAGCCAATGCCGGTTCCACGGCCGGTAGTGAAGAGGGCAACCTGCGCGCCACTCAGAAACAGCGCCGGTGTGGAAATCTGATCATAGCCAGGCGTATAAAGCACGTAGAGGCCGCGGCGTTCCCCCAGCCACTCTCCGTACTCGACCAGGTCTTCCACGGTTGAGCTTCCGCCCTTTGCCTTCACGCCCGCCGACTTCAGGTAAATGTTATAGAGTCCGCCTTTCTTGTTTCCGGGCGAAGGGTTATCCCGGAAATCGTCGCCGAACTTCCTGACATAAGCCTCGTACCGTTTCAGCGCGCCCATCAACTTGCGGCCCACCGCGCGCGTGCGCGCGCGCTGGGCAAGGTCCACCATCGCGGCGCCCTGAAGCTCGGGAATTTCAGGCAGCAGGACGGCCGCCCCCGCTTTTACAAACATATCCGCCGCCACGCCAACGGCAGGGTTGGCCGTCACGCCAGACCAGCGGTCCGAGCCGCCGCATTTCGTTCCTACGGTTAGCTTCGAGACGGGCTGCGGCGACCGCGTGAACTGATTGGCGAAGTGTAATTGCTTTTCGACCAGCTCGAGGCCGCGCTCGACGGACTTGCGGCTGCCGCCCGAATGCTGAATCACAAGGTTCACCACGCGCTGGTTGTAATCAGGAACCATGCCCTGAAAGAGCGGCGCCGAGCATTCCACACACGTTTTCCCGCAACCGAGATCGATGTAAATAGCCGACCCGAGGTTCGGATGCTTCAAGGTGTCTGCCAGGAGCAGGTTCAGCAGATCCACGGCCCGGCCGTCGGGCATACCACAGCCCGACTCCTGTACGATCGCCACCACACCATCCACGTTGGGGAATTTTTCGCGCGAATAAATCTCACGCATCGCGCGCGAAGCGATGGCGTGGGCCTCGGTGGAAGAGCACATGCCAGAGGTCACGACGCCCACAAAGTTCCGCGCGCCCACCGAGCCATCCGGGCGCAAATAACCGTCAAAAGTCAACGCTGAAAGCTGAGGATCAGATTCTACGGGCTTCGGGTTATCGTGATACCGTACCTTCAAGCGAGGCAATCGCTCTTCAAGATTCTCTTCGGTGATGGGATCGCCGGGGGCAACATCTTTCGACAGCAAGCCAATCGGATCTCCCAGCGTTACGCAGGCTTCACCTGCGGGAATGGGCCTGATGGCAAAACTGAGCCCGCGCAAAACGCGCCCGGAAATGGTAATGACCTCGTCTCTGTAGCGTAATTGAGCGCCGGCATCGATGAAATCCACCGTCACCACGGCCACATTATCCTTGGCTGGCCGAACCACAATCGCGACGTCTTCTAAATTCTGAATCTCCATAATCCACCTTTAGCGAGGTTTTGCTTCAGACCTATTGAGGTTTACATATTATGGTGACAACTTTCTCTGTTGCGGCGCTCTCTGAGCGCCGAAAACCCGGCGGCCAGAGGCCGCCGCTACAGCATTTGGTGTCACTATAATATGCAAACCTCAATAGGAGTCGTGCTGCCACCGCGAAGCGGTGGGAGATGAAGCGCCGTGGATATTACCCAAGTCTATTTCTGTTGCTCCTCTTCGGAGAGCAGGAGCCGCCGGCGCAAGGAACTTGATTCATTCACATCAAGCTTCTGAACTTCGAGACTTCTAGTCTATAGCAATATTGTCCTTACCGGCCAAAGCGTGATACATTGCGGCTCTCAGAAAATTCGTACCATGGAGAGCCGATGAATCCTCTTGAGAAATCGCCGATTGGAAAGACGGGACTCGAAGTAACTCGATTGGGCATGGGCACTGCGCCCTTAGGCGGTCTGTTTGAAGACGTCCCGGAAGCGACGGCTCTCGGCGCCGTTAAACAGGCGTTGGGCCTGGGCCTTAACTTTTTCGATACAGCGCCTCTTTATGGGCACGGCAAGAGCGAGTCTTTCCTTGGAAAAGGCCTCGCCGCGGCGCCACGCTCCAGCTACATTCTTGCCACCAAGGTCGGGCGGCTCCTGATCCCCGTTGACCCGGCGCAGCGCGACCAGCACGAATTCAAGAATCCTCTTCCTTACCAGCCCGTTTTTGATTTCAGCTACGAGGGCGTCATGCGGTCGGTCGAAGAGAGCCTGAAGCGGCTGAACCTTGACCACGTTGACATCCTGCACATCCACGACCCTGATGAGCATTATGAAGAAGCCATCAAGGACGCCTACCCTGCTTTGGCTGAACTGCGCCGCAAGGGCGTGGTTCGCGCCGTGGGCGCCGGGATGAACCAGGCGGAGATGCTGGCCCGTTTTGCCCGCGAGGGAGAGTTCGATTGTTTCTTGCTCGCCGGGCGCTATACGCTGATCGACCATACCGGTCTCAAAGAACTTTTGCCGCTCTGCGTCAAAAAGAACATCAGTATCATTATCGGTGGTCCCTACAACAGCGGCGTGCTGGCCTCTGGCGCGAAGCCCGGGGCAAAATTCAACTATGCGGACGCGCCGCCTGAGATCATCGAAAAGGTGCGGAAAGTTGAGGAGGTTTGCAATCGCCACCAGGTTCCCATGAAGGCGGCTGCGATTCAGTTTCCGCTGGCTCATCCGGCTGTGGCTTCGGTCATCCCTGGGGCGCGGACCATCGAGGAGCTCGCCGAAAATTTCCGGCTAATGAGCCACCCGATCCCCGGTGATTTCTGGGCGGACATGCGGAAATCCGGGCTGATCCCCGAGGAAGCGCCCACTCCAAAAGCCACCGCGGCCCGCTGATAACGTGGCCGCGCGCTCCCTCACATCCTGTTGGTAACGCCCAGGAGGGCTGAAGCGGCCACCAGCACGACTATTCCCACCGTCATATACCACTTGGCGCGGGAGCTTGACCCTTTCCACTCGCCCGTGACAAAACCCCAGATGCCGGAAAAGATGATGATGGTCGCCATGAAGACCGGCCAGCCCACCACCGTCCCTAGCTCTCCCATAACCGTCGCGCCACGCCCGTAGAAAATCATGCCCCACACCCAGAGCAGCGCCATGGCAAGGCCAATCAGAAAAACCCGTCCGGACTTCGGCAGCGCAAAATTTCTCCAGGTCTTGTTCCGGCTAAGCAGGTAGCACGTGTAAATGGCATTGGCGATAAAACCGCCGCCTAGCGCCACCATCCAAACGTAATTCTGCGCTCCGTTGCTCGAAGCGCCGAAGGACTTTGCCGCATCCTCCAGCGCCTTGCTAAAACTAAAAGCAAGATTCAGCATGGCGGAGAATATGCCGCTAAAAATACAGATGATAAGCCCCGCCCTAAAGCTACCCTTCTGCCCCGACTCTGCGTTGGCCCGCTTGGTGTCATCACGCTTCTTACCCGCGACGCCCACCAAGGCAACGCCCAGCAGGAGGACGAGGACGGAAACAATCACCATGATCCCCTTCGGCTGGAAAACCAATTGCGGCGTGTTCACCACCAGCGGGATCAGCGAACCCAGCGCGGCCGTGATCCCGATGAGCACAGCGACTCCCATCGCCAGGCCCATGCGGTCCACACCCAGCCCGGAGAGAACCGCGCCAACGCCCCAGCCTGCTCCGTAGAAAAACACCAGCGCCAGGGCTTTGCCGGGAGTTGCTGAAAGCACGTGGCCGAGTTGGGGCGCCGTTCCAACCGCCAGGACGATCGGGATCACAATCAGCGCAAACAATGCGTAAGTGAACCAGATGTTTTCCCACTTCCAGGGGTTCGTCCATTTCAACCCGAGGAAGAAAGTGCCTTGCATGAACCCACCTAGGATAATCAGGAGAAACCCCGCCGATTCGCTCATGCCGAGACCTTTTCCTTTATTCAAGCGGTTCTATGCACACTGGAAATGCCGAAGAGCCGCTCTCAGCTCATCGTCAAAAGACCCTTAATGTAATCCTGGCGTTGGAAATCCCGCTCAAAAGCCTGATGAATCTGGTCGAGCGCGGTGTAGCGGTGTGTCACCGAAGGCAGCACTTGGATTTCCCCCTTGCTCACCAAGTCCCGGGCGCGGCGGTAGATGGAAGGGCGCCCATCCGGGTCGAAACCGCCGGAAGCCCCGACGCCCGCCACCAGCGCCGGCTCGAGATAGAGCACATTCGCCAGCAGCCCGATATCCCTCCCCTTGTGTCCCGTCCCGTAAAGGAGCAGCGTGCCCTGCTTGCGCAGCACCGCCGGTACTTGTTCAAAGATGGCGGCGCTGCCACAGGATTCAATCATGTAGTGAATGCCTTCTCCTTGAGTATGCTCGCGCACGGCGTCCGCCAAATTGGCGTGAGCCGCATTGATCGCCGTCCCGCCAAACCGGCGGACAAGATCAAGATTCTTCTCACGCAGATCGCTCACCAGGATAAGCCCGTCAAACCGCCGGACGTTGCGCAGGACCTGCAAAAAGAGCAGGCCCGCGGGTCCCGCTCCGCAGATCAAAACGTTGCGGATTCGTTCCGGCCCCTCGAAAGTGTAGCGCGCCGCCGCCCGCTCAGCGCGGTCACTCGAGTGCAGCACGCACCCAACGGGTTCGACCAAAGCGCCCTGCTCATCGGTCATACCATCCGCAAGCTTGACGCAATTGACCGCCGGCATGGCAATGTATTCCGCCATTGCGCCCTGCAAGCCCGTAATGCCGTGCTCGGCATAAAACTGACACTGGTGGGAATCGCCCGTTGCGCAATATGGGCAGAGAGGAAAGCGCCCTTGGCTGCGGCAGTTGAGGCCCTGGTCGCAAAGGACCCTATCCCCGGCTTTAAGGTCCCTGACTTCGCGCCCCACCTCGGCAATCTCACCGCAGAATTCGTGTCCCAGAATCTGCGGCTGGGCCTTTAGAGGTATCAGGCTGCCCCCCGCGTCCATGTTGTAATTCGCATGACCCTGGAACAGATGCAGGTCCGTCCCGCACACGCCCACGGTCCGCACGCGGATCAGCGCCTCGCGCGCCCGAACGGCGGGGTCCGCCACGGCGCGAACTACTATCTTCCCCACGTCTTCGAGAACGGCTGCCTTCATAATCGAGTGAGAAACAACAACTGGCGAGAGAAGAGCAAGCGCAGAAGATGCGCTCTGTGCCTAAGGGAATTTACGCTACCTTTCCAAATCCGATGCGTCCAGGCGGCCTTCCTGGCGCATGCGCGTGAATAGATCGAACGTTTCGCGGATGCCGGTCTCAAGCGGGGTTGACGCCATCTCACCTAGATCCCGCGCGATCGCATTCGCCTCAATATCCGCGGCGATGGGCAGCTTCTTGCCTTCGGCGCGAATCAGTTTGCGAGCGCCCGGCGCCACTTTTTCGAGCGTATCAACAAACTCGTCCACCTCAACCACCGCGCCGCGCACGGCGTAGACTCGCGCGCCTGGCAGGTCCGCCTCCGCGCAGCGAATAAAGTCGCGGGCGGTATCACGAACGTAGTGCAAGTCCACTCCACCCGTGAAATGGATGGTGTAAGGCCGGCCCAAAAGCGCCGACTTAATAGCCTTGGTCGGCTCCGAGGTCATTCCCTGGTCGCGGCCCACGCCGTACACCGCCCAGGGACGCAAACCGGCGCTGGAGACGCCGTCACTCGAGTAATATACTCGTGCCGTCCCTTCGTTGCACATCTTGAAAACACCGTAGTGGGTTCCCGGCCGGAGAACGGCATTTTCGAGCACGGTCCCGCCTCCATAAAATTCATCCGACCCGTACACGGCCACCGAACTCGCATAGACGACGCGCCGGACGAGATCTTTTCTGCGCTTCGCCACTTCAAACACGTTCAGAGTACCCATCACATTCACTTTTCCGCCCAGCAGCGGGTTCGCCGCGCAGGCAGGCACCTGGAGGGCCGCCAGATGCACCAGGTGTGTAATTCCGTTTTCCGCTACCGCGCGGTCAAGTTCTTCAAACTCCGTCACATCGCCACGGATAAAATGCACGCGGCCGAGATGATCATCACTCAGAATGGCTTGGAGGCGGTGGGAACTGGGGTCGGAGTCGAAAATCCAGGGACAATCTCCCCGTTCGACCAAACTCTTGACAATCCACGAACCAATACAACCTTTGGCCCCGGTTATTAGAAACCGTGAACTCAATCCTGTCGCTCCTTGGGTAAAATTGGCGCTTCGGGTTTAACCGCAGTGCGCTTCGGGCGGACCTCGCCTCCACTCACCAATTTTCCTGGGCTGCATTATATGCGCCCACCCTGAAAATAACAAAATGAATTTTCACCATCTATACATCGGTTCCACCATTCGAAACGGAAATAGGCCGCTGGATTGTCCCGCAGCCGGCGGCCAAAGCAACAGTGGATGGCTAACGGAAACAAGCCAGACCGCGCCACGGCCAGAAATTCCGGGGATTGGCCGAGGCGCATCAAAATCCAATATTTTAGTTTTGGTATTTCAACGCGGCCCCTATAGCATCACGGGAACGTCAGGCATCTCACCCACCAAGGGCAGGACATAGTGGGCATAGCTCTGATCAACCAGGCCTCGCTTGAGATACCCCGCTTCGAGTTTTCTTTCCCGGTTAGCCACCGAGCTCAGCGGAACCAGCGTATAACCGCACCGGTAGCGGCCGGAGCCGGCGCGGCGCAGCGCCACCATTACGCTTGATTCTCCTGAAAGCGCCGCGCGCGCGGCGGCTCGCCCGGTCTCGAGGGCTTCCGCCGCGTCAATCTCAGAGCGGCAAGCCACCAGAGCGCGGCACAGCAACCCCGGCTTCTCGCTGCGCGCCCGCACTTTCAGCCGCCGTGTGACCAGCGCGGCAAGGGAAACAGAACAATTCCCTGCCAGCACGCGGCCCTTAGCGTCGCGGGCGCTTCCCCCCGAAGCTCCAATAACGCGGCCCGAAGCGTCTCGAAGCCCTTCGGCCACCACGCCCACAACCCAGCCTTGCGCCGTAAGGAGCCGGTCAATACGCCCTAGAAATTCCTGCGGATCGAAGACGCGCTCCGGCACATAGATAAAATGCGGTGGCGCGTCTTTTCTATACCGCGCGAGAATCGAAGCCGCCGCCAGCCAGCCCGTGTTCCGGCCCATCACTTCGATGATCGATACCGGAGTGGGCAGCGACCGCTGATCGATCCCAATATCGCGCACCGCGTTCACCACGAAACGAGCCGCGCTGCCGAAGCCCGGGCTGTGGTCCGTCTCGCAGATGTCGTTGTCCATGGTTTTCGGAACGCCCACGGTAAGAAACTCATAGCCTTGATTCCTGGCAACATCCGCGATTCTGAGAGCCGTGCCCATGGATCCGTTGCCGCCCGTATAGAAGCAGTAGCGAATGTCGCGTTTGCGGCAAAACTGAATAAACCGTTCGAGATCGTCCCCGGTGATCACTCCCCGGAAGCTCCCGATATACGAACCGGGCTGCGCGGCCGCGCGCAGGATGGTAGCTGGGGAGAGGTTGAGCAGATCAAGGCGCCGGACGTGAGCCATACCGGCCAGACCTCTGATTCCCGCCCACAAATGTTTCACCCCTTTTCGCCGGACCTCCTCCACGATGCCCATGAGGCTTGCATTCAGAACGGCGGTTGGCCCGCCTCCATGACTTACAACCGCATTTCCCATCGCCATTGATCGGGCTCCAAAATCGCCATTCCGGCGAATCGCACAAATGGCAAAAGCGCCATGTATGCGCCACCCGCGTCTCATTTATCTCAAGAGTTTCAGAGTGGTCTGATATGTTGAGTGAGGGCCTTGTAGCGCAGAGTTTTGCGGTTAAAACTCTGCGGCTTTTGGTTGGGACCGCTGAAAAACCGCAGAGTTACAAAACAACTCTACGCTACAAAGCGGATGCCTCGAAGATTGGAAAGCGGCGGTAGGAGAGGGTTTTAATGGCGGAGCTGAAGCCCCGCCCCCCTGGGACCGAGGACGCAAAACTTACGGAACGAAGCCTAGCGAGTCTTTAGAATCAACGTTTCTAATCTTCTGGAGTGCGGCGGCGCGCTGCCGCTCTTAACGGGGCACTGCTTGCTGCGCCCGCAAGATGCGTGGTGTTTCGTTCTTGACAAACAATTCGCGCGGTAGTTTGATGCGGTGTGGCAAATTGTTTTACGAAGGATTGCACATTTAATGGCGCTTACCTCAGATGAGTTGCGGCAGAAATTAAAGGGGCTGTTCGCATTCCCTGTGACCCCCTTCAACTCCCAGGGCGAGATCGATCTTGACCGTTATCGTGAACATCTCGAATACACGATGGCTTCAAAGCCTGATGCCATTTTCGTATGCGGGGGCGCCGGCGAATTCTTTTCGCTGAACCTTACGGAATATAGCGCCTTGGTCGGCGCCGCGGTCGAGGAGGCGAAAGGTCGAATCCCCGTGATCGCAGGCTGCGGATATGGCTTGGGGTTAGCCATAGACTTCGCCCACGCGGCGGAAGGCGCGGGCGCCGATGGCTTGCTCGTCTTGCCGCCCTACCTGCTCCAAGCCGAGCAGGCAGGCTTGTACCTGCACTATAGCGCCGTGGCCCGCGCCACCCGGCTCGGCGTCATCATCTACCAAAGGGATAACGCCATCCTTTCTCCCGGCCTGGCGCGGCGATTGATGGAAATTCCCAATCTTGCCGGGTTCAAAGACGGCCACGGCGATATGGAGCGCCTGGGGCGCATCCGCATGGCGGTGGGAGAAGGCATTCCGCTGATCAACGGAATGCCTACGGCGGAACTCTCGGCGCTGGCGTTCTTCGGGCTGGGCATTACGAGCTACTCTTCGGCCATTTTCAATTTTGCGCCTGAAATCTCCCATACGTTCTACCACGCCTTGACGTCGAAGAATTCACCGCAGGTCCATCAGCTTCTCGATGGCTTTTTCCGGCCATTTGCTGAGTTGCGCGACCGCCAGAAAGGCTACGCTGTTTCTTTGGTCAAGGCGGGCGTAAGCGCCCTACACAAATCCGTTGGGCCCGCGCGTCCGCCCCTCGTGAATCCTTCTGAAAAAGACCTGGAAGAGTTGAAGCGGGTGATCGAGAAGGGGCTGTTGCTGGTGAAGACAATGTAGCTCCCTCTGGTGGTGATCCGGCTCGCGCGGCATTGCAGATCATCAACCAATAAAGCCGCAGCATTTCGACTGCTCTTGCGTCTTTTCCATCCGTCCATTCGTATACAGTGTTGAAATGACCGCGACGACCTGCTTATTCTCAATTCCCATGGCAAGCGAGACCCAGGAGCTGGCGCGCGGTTTGCGGCGCCGCGATCCCGCGCTTCTTGATCGTGTGATTGAACAATACCATTACCGCCTGCTGCGCTATCTTCTCTACCTTACGGGAAACCGCGAGAACGCAGAGGATATCTTCCAGGAAACCTGGATTCGAGTGCTCGAACGCGGCCACCAGTACGATGGCAAACGGCGCTTCGAGACGTGGCTTTTCACCATCGCCCGGAACTTAGTGATCGACCGGAGCCGCGGGAAGGCGCTCCGGAATACAGTCTCGCTCGATCAGCCGCCGGCCGGACAGGGAGAGACAATCCCGGCGCGCGCGCAGGCCGCTAGGGATCGCTCGCCCTTCGAGGAGTTCGTCAGCCACGAAGAATCCGGAAGGATCGTGAAGGCGCTAGACGCGCTCCCATCCGTTTATCGTGAGGCGCTGGCGCTTCGCTTTCAAGAAGAGATGCCGCTCGAAGAGATCGCGGCGATCACCTCTGCGCCGCTCTCAACCGTGAAGTCAAGAATCTATCGCGGGATCGAAGCTCTGCGCCAGTTTCTGGAGGAGCAACCATGACTGAAGACGCGCACAAGAAGGCGGAGCGGCTGGTTCTTCAATCGCGAGTGGAAGGGATCGCGGGGCCACACGGGCCACACGGGCCACACGGGCCAGATCAGCGGTGGCTGGATGAACACCTGGCGCAATGCGAGCGCTGCGCCGGCTACGCCCAGTCAGTTAGTCAGGCTGTGCGTTCGCTGCGGAGCGTCTCCGTCGTTGTTGATCCAGAGCTCGTGAGCTCGACGCGCCTGCGAGTTTATTTGCGAGCAAGGGAGCTAAGCCGCAAGCGGGAGCGCATGGGAATCATGTGGGGGTGCTGCGCGCTTTCCTGGGTGGCAGGCGCCGTCACCGCGCCACTTGTATGGAGGGCGTTCGAGTGGCTCGGCGCGGAAACCGGTCTGCCAAGAATTATCTGGGAAAGCGGTTTCGTGACGTGGTGGTTTGCGCCGGCCGCCGCAGCGTTGGCTGTAATTGCCTGGCGCCGGTCACGCGATGTGAAAGAAGAGCCGCAATTGCCCACCGGATAAAGCGGCGCAAAGAGTTCCGCGCAGCGTTGCGCGTAGATCGGGAATTTGAGGATGATATGGCAAATACAAATCCGTTCCAGCAACAGATTAAAAATATTCAGTGGCGGTCGAGATACGAAAAGACGACTTTTCGTAATGAGCTTCGCCTGATTCCATCCAAAGTCTACTACGTTATGGCGGCGCTTTCGGCCGCGGCTCTCGTCATCGTTGAGCTCGTCAACGCATATCAACCTATGATGCCTGATGTTGGAGCGGCGCTATCGGCGTTGGCGGTAGGTGGCATTGCCCTCGGCGCCGCAATCGCCGTCTCGTGCCTGGTTTTCTTCTTTACCTACATCAATCGTGACGCGGCGAGGCGGGGAATGAATGCCACATTGTGGACGCTTATTTCCATTTTCGTTCCCTATTTGATCGGCGCTCTGGTCTATTTCCTGTTGCGCGACGCTCTCCCCACGCCATGCCCGCAATGCGGCGCAAGCGTGAGCGCACGGTTCAATTTTTGTCCGGCGTGCGGCTATAACCTGCAGCCTGCCTGCCCCCAATGCAAGCGCTCCGTGCAGCAAGGAGACCGTTTTTGCCCGTACTGCTCGCATAAGCTCCCGATTGGAAGTAGTGTTGCGAACAATGATCGAGGTTCAGGAGAAGCGGCCGCAGTCGAATAACCAGTGGAAACGTTGTATTTGGCCGTATTACTGGACTCAGCCGCGGTTTGCCGTGGCGCAGGCGCCTCCCCTGGCACGCTCAGCACGTGGACTTTGACGGGCGTCAAGCCCCGGCCAACAAAATGCAGTTGCCGGGCAGCAGCTTTAGAGACATCAATCACGCGCCCGGCCACGCCAGGGCCGCGATCTTTGATCTTAACCACGACGGAACGTCCGTTCCTCAGATTGGTAACCCGCACTTTAGTGCCTAACGGCAATGTGCGGTGAGCTGCGACCATCTCATGCTCATCGAACGGCTCGCCACAGGCCATCAGGCGGCCTTGGTCGCGGCCTCCGTACCAACTCGCTATGCCATATTGCACGCGATGGACAGAGTGAGTTTTATTCTCTGGCGTGGGCCGCTTTAAGGCGAAAAGCGGCGAAAGGGGCATCATCGCCGTTAGAACACCAATACCAAGCAATTTCATAGGGCCTCACTTTTTTGAGAATGCGGCCCCCTCTTCGCGCCTGCTTTGGTCACGCAAGACTTAGCGCCGCGCTGGCCTGTAGACGTATGGACATCGCGTTCGCGGTTAACTCATAGAGGCGGGTGGAAAACATGTGCTCGTCGTGAAACGCCGGGATCTCCCGGAAGACCCGCAGAAAAATCTTCTTGGTCATGTCCTCCGCTTCGGCGGCGCTATCCGCCGCGCGCAAGCACAGCGAATAGATGGACCGCTTATGAAGGTCGAACAGAGCCGCGAATGCCTGCTCTTCACCGCGCTGTGCGCGCAGGATGAGCCGGTCTTGTGATTGCTCTGGCCAGGATATGGCCTCAATTGGACGCACGCGATCCTCCCAAGTATGTGCCTGCCTTACCTGCCCTTTTACCTTTCGAGAAGAAGCGATCCCCGCTATGTATATGGGCACGATGCCTGCCAATTAAGTCCAAGCTGATCTAAACCCGGCAATCCATCAAGAATCCTCTAATGATTTCAATGAGATGCCAAGAATAAGCGAAGCGAGTGAACCATACCCGTGGAGCGGTAAACCGCGATCCGATCCATGAAAAATTTACAGATTTGACGCGCGCCGGAGCCATCATCAAGATTCAAAGTGGGTTCCCCAAATCTTGTTGTAGGCCTTGCGCGCTTGTGTAAATTTTTCCGTTGAATCAATTCATCTATCGTTACTCCCCTCTCTGATAACGCGGCCATATCGTATTGACTCTATTGACTCATCAGCACATTGCCGCGGGCATGTTTTGTGGACCATGAGTTGCAAGAGGCTAGAGCAGCAGCGTAAGGGTGGTTAAGGCTTTCTTCCAATTGAGAACGCCGAAGGAGGACAACATGGAATCGAAACCTGGTTTTGCGGAAGCAGATGACCTAAATGTGTCCGATCCCAAGCCCATTACCCGGCGAGTAACCCGGGTTCTGGTAGCGGATGACCACGAATCCGTCAGGCGTGGGATTCGGGAATTGATTAAGACCGATCCCGCATTGGAAATGTGTGGAGAGTCGGCGAATGGCTGGGAAGCGGTGGAGAAAGCCCGCGCATTGAAGCCTGACGTGGCTGTGCTGGATATGAGCATGCCCAGGATGAACGGCCTCGAGGCCGCCCGCAAAATTACCAAAGAAAACCCGTCCATCGAAGTGATGATTTTGACCGTCCACGACTCGGAGCAACTGATTGAGGAAGTGTTAACGGCGGGGGCCCACGGCTATATGTTAAAGTCCGACATTGGCCAGGATCTGCTGACGGCCATTAGTTCATTGTCCCGGCGCCGGCCGTTCTTCACGGTGAAAGTGGCGCGGATGGTGCTCAAGGGTTATTTGGGATCAACGGCGCGGGCGGGCGGCTCGTACCAGGATTTGACGTCCCGCGAACGGCAGGTCATTCAACTCTTGGCTGAGGGTAAGTCGAGCAAAGAAGTGGCGGTTATTCAAGACATCGCGGTGAAGACTGCCGAAACCCACCGCACGAATCTAATGCGGAAACTCGGCCTACATTCTATCTGCGACCTTGTGCATTACGCGGTTCGCAATCAGATTATCGAAGCGTAGCGCCGTCATCCCGGTGGATGAGGGTCAGGATGGCTTGAGGCGAGCCAGATAGTAGTCTGCGGCGCTGCGCAGGTTTTCGGAAAAATCGAGCAGGCGGTCATCCGCCGCCTGGATTCCAGCTTCGCCGCACTGATAAAGATCGTCGGCAGCGTTGTGAATTGTCTGCAAGAAGTGGCGGCGATCCGCGGGCGTGAGCGGACCGGCCTTCGGCGCCTTTAATCTATCTCGGGGTGTGTTTCTTCGCTCGGCGCGGATACGGAACGCATTTCGCGTGTCCTCATCCGGACACAACCGCAACATGCGAATGAGCCACTCTCCGCCTGGGACGACGCTTCCAATCTCCCACTTCTGATATGCAGGCAAACTGCACCCCAGAATTTGGGCCATCACTTCCGGGGAACGCCCAAGAGCTTCGCGCAGGCCCCGGACCGCCGCTGCAATATCAATCTCACTGAACGTGAATCGGTCTTCTGGCATGAGGAAATTCCTCCCATTAAGTTTTCGGCTGCACAAAGGACTTAATCTCTACACCGTTCACTTTATACTCGAACCCGCTATCCCGATCAAAGGGCATTCGAACCCGGAATGTTGCTCTGGCCACGGAGAGTTCGAGAAAGTTGTCTCTTTCGTCCCATTCGTCTCCAAATTCTCAGCCTGACCCAATAGGATGGAACCGATTGTGCGCACCGGTTGCTCGTACCCGCGGCGGCGCTGATTATTGAACAGTTCGCACTGGCGCAGATCTCCCGCGATTTGGGGAATGCGGCCAGGACCAGAGAGTAACTATCCCCCAGCAGAGCGGGTGCTTTACAAGCGATGGCCCCTCAGAGCGGCCGGACCACATTTGTAGCGGCGGCCGCCTCTGGCCGCCGATTTTTAATAATAGAGGGCCGCCGCTACAACGTCTAGCGACCCTTTAGAATCAACGTTTCTAATCTTTTTGGGCTGTAAACCGGGCGCAAAGGGGCGCCGGGCGCAAC
>JBOGJY010000344.1:0-6033 GCA_050745325.1 Terriglobia bacterium | reverse complement strand
CCTCCGACAGCCGGAGCTTCAGTTGCGCATACTGCTGGTTCGTGTCAGACGCGTCATCAGTCCATGATGTATTCCGCACAAGATACCCGAAGTCCTCACTGCGAAAAGCAGGAGCGGATTGTCCCCAGATAGAAACCTGCGGGTAGAGAAGGGCAATATCCGCGACATAATGACTCTCCCGGTTGATGAAGCTGATGCGGCGCATCTGGTCCGCGTAGGCCCGAAACCACGGCAGGTAAGGCTGGCTGCGGAACCAGTCCGGCGGATAGTTGATTCGAGAAAGATCATAATCAAACGCGTGCGGGATGAATTCACCGATGTTCCAGGCTCCCAGGCAGTTGGATACGCGCCTCATTCTTTCAGGACTTAGGTAGGAATCCTCACCCTGGACGCCTTGGTTCTCGCATACAACATGGCGGCCCTCGAAATCAGCCACAGAGGCGTCCTCCTTGAGCCATACGGATTGCCTTCCCCACTCCACCAGGGTGTCGCATCCCGGGTTGCTTAGAGATCGCAGGATGCGAAAGAAGTCTCCTTGCTCGGCGGGACCGAAGAATAGCGACTCCTCCCAGACGTGGCCGGAATGGTCGATCTTATGTTGTTGACACCAATCCGTCACTTGTTTGAAGAAGTTGTCGGAATAGAGCTCGCTTACCGTGTCTAAAAGGTCGCAGCGCACCTTTTCTGTTTTCGTTCCGATATCGTACTTCAGCGCAGGCAGGTAGGCTTCCAGGGAATACCCCGCCTTGCGTCGAAAAGCGCCAAGCAGCGCCGGCGTCCATGGCAGCTTGGCGCCGTAATCGCCTTCGTGATCGGCAAAAGTAGCGGGCATGGTGCTGCCGAAGTACTCCCCGTAGCGGCGGTAGAATTCCTCGTAGTAAATCTCAATGTACTTGGCGATGGCGTCGCGGCTCATCAAATCAACCGTTCCATGGTCGGGCTGGCCTATGGCCTCCTCCACGCCGTAAGCGAAGACGATCCAATCACCCTCGGGGGCGTTCCACTCGATTTGCTTTGCGCCATTCTGGATGGGTAGGGTTTTTAAGCTCTCGCCTTCAAGCGTGTCGCGACCAATGAGCCGTCCTACCACCACCGCAGCGGTCTGGTTTGGCAGCACAATACGGATTTGGCGCGGCCCCTGCACATGCGTTTCGTCAGCACGCAGCCGGCGCATATGAAAATCAGGGTTGGCTGCCACCACCCGGCTTTTATTGATTCCAGGCATCCAGTAGTCGCGCGCTTCTCCACTGGGCCACTCAAACTCGTCCACCATACAGAGCGAGAAGCCGTATTCGCGCGCGGCCTTCAACGCTTCCCCAACGGCCTGCCACCACGACTCGGACAGATAAGGAGTTTCGAGACCATCGCGGTTGTGGGCATAGGCTCCGTAGACGCCGTGATCAACCATCTGTTTAATCTGCCGGCGCAACTCTCCGCCCTCGAGCTTGCCGTTCCAGAACCAGAAAGGCCGGATGCTGTAGCGCCGGTCAGGGTCTTCGAATTTTTCATAGAGACTCTGCAGCCCGTTCCCCGAGCTTCCTTGCTGTCCACCCAGCGCCCACGCTGGACCCATTGCAACCCCGGCAAGCCCTAACGCGGTTACTTCCATGAAACCGCGACGGTTGATTTTGTCCACTTAGTCTCCTCGCGCAGATAAATTGAAGTGCATTTTCTAAAGCTACCAGTTGCGCACAAGTCCCATCTTTCAATCAATTATGGCTATTTCTCGACGACCGGCTCAGCGGACTCGAATTTACTTTAAGCTTGCTTTTCACGCAAGGGAAAAGACAGGTATGTCATGAACATAAGACCCTATCTCTGCCATTAACCCGGATTCCGAAGTTGAAAATAAAGGGATTATTGAACCTGATAAAGTTCGTGGAGTAACCTGCCTGTTTTCAATGGTATCCATCGCACGGCTGCAACTTTGGAGTCCGGATTCACAGCGAGAAGGAACGTCGTAGCGGACAGCCGTTCCTCAGTGTGGAGGTTGCGCGCTCCATCTCTACATTTGCCCCTGTGTCTAAGCGGCAAGTGCGGCTTGGAGAATAGCAAGTAAACAAAACTTCTAAGGCTTCTGATGTGCAGGCGGCGATTCGGCAGACGTAATTCCTCCCAACGGATCACTGGCATCTTGCTTTTGCGTCCTCAACTGCTGGAACTTGCGAAGAGCTTCCTGGGACTTTTCACTCATCCCCAACTGATGGTATACGCGCCCCAGCGTGTAATAGGCCTCCGTGTATTCCGGATCGAGTCGGATGCCGACCTCCAACTGCTCCTTCGCCTCCTTGTAACTGCCAATCCGTGCGTCAAGAGAGCCCAGATTGAAGTACGCGCGCGCATAGGAAGGGTTGAGTTGTTCCGCACGCTTCATTTCACGGAGCGCCCCGGCAGTGTCTCCCATGCGGCTTAGCAGGATCCCGTAATGGAGAATGTAATAAGGATTCTGTGGGTTCATTTGCAAAGCTCTTTCAAAATTTACCTTGGCTTGAGGCAGCTTGAATTCAACCGAATTGACGGCTCCGAGCATGAATTCGGCTTTGTCGAAGTGAGGATTCAGCTTCAGCGCTGTTTTGAAGTGTTGCGCCGCTCGAACGTAGAATTTGTCCTGGTTGTAATAATTGCCCATCAGGAAGAAGCTCAGGCCAATGTAATAGACTGCTTCAGCAGGGTTGGATCCCATCTGTCCAGCTCGCAGGAAGGATTTGATGGCCTCCTCTTGGTTTCCCATCTCCTGATAAATCCGGCCTTGCGTCATCCAATAAGGCGGCTTATTCGGATCGGACGCGATGGCTTTGTGAATGGCCGCAACGGCGTCCTTGCGTTTCTTTTCCAGATTCAAGATCTGAGCTTCGAGATTGAGATATTCGGGATCGTTCTTGATGGCGGTATCCTTGATCTTGCTCAAAGTCTGTGAAGCACACTGCACATTGCCTTGCTTCAAGCATTGCTGCGCCTTCTGAAGCCGAGAAGAAGCATCAGGCGGTTTGTCGTCCGCCACAACCTTGCGAGGGGACGCACCATGAATCACCGGATTACCCTTCTGGCTCAACGACTCCGCCAAAGCGGACTGCTTTTCGGCTGAACGAGTATCGCCCAGGGTTTTCGTAAGCTGGGAGAGGCGCGCTGGGAAAGCAGGCTCTTTGGGAAATCGCCGCTCCCCTTCTTGAAGGGTTTTGAGGGCTTCCTGTGATTGGCCGGCTTCGATTTGCGCGCTGGCCAGCTCACTGTACGCAAGCGCAAAATTGGGATCCCTGGCCACTGCCTTTTGAAGATAGGGGAGTGCTTCACTGTTCTTGCCGACCCTGCGCAGCGTGGTCCCAAGATACAGGTACGCTCGGCCGAACGCCGGGTCAACTTTGATTTCTTGATGAAAATCCTGAATCGCCGCCGTATAATCCCCACGACTGAAGCTGATGAGGCCAAGGCTGAAGTGCACCACGGGAAGTTCAGGGCTGATGGCGGCAGCTTTCTTGTATTCGGCCTCGGCGTTGGCGACGTCGCCCCGCGCCTTGTATGCATCTCCAAGTAGGAGGTGCAACCAGGGTGATTGCGGGAAATTCTGGTAGAAAGTCTGGAAATCCTTCAGGCCAGCCTTGGTGTCGCGCAAGGCATGATCTTGCTCGATCAAGGCATATAGGACATAGGGATCGCGGTCGCCCATCGTAAACGATTTGGACAGCGATTGCTGCGCTTGTTTGTGATCTAGAAGCGCCCGATAAGTCATTCCTAGATAAAACTCGGTTTTGGCGCTATCGGGAAGACCTTTGAACACCGAAAGGGCCTGCTGTGGGCGTCCGGCAGACAGAAAAATCGTTCCCAGCTCGAGAAGCAGATTGACATTTCCAGGCGCAACTTTGAGCCCGCCATGAAGCCAGTCGAGAGCTTGTTGGAAATCCCGTTGCTGAAGAGAGAGAGCAGTGAGGCTCTCATACGCCGCAGGATTTTGCGGGCAGAGCTTGACCGCCTCTTCGAGGGCGCTCTCCCGCGAGGCGACCGGAACTTTAGCGTCTCTTCCCCTGGCGATCAGCGTTTCAAACTGGCTTTGCACACTGCACTTGGGCGCTTCCTTGCCAGCAGAAAGGCTGGACTGGAATGCGAGCATTGTAAACGGGGAAAAGAGCGCCAGAAAACTCAACCAAGTCAGAATGCGTTTGACAGTTCGATGGGTGATAAACGGTCTCCTTGGAGGGTGTCCCTCCTGGCGCCTGCAGTGCGTTGGCCAACTTGACTTACCCATATTCACCAAGTAATGAGTAAGTGATCTTGAGCGGCACGTCTCTACTTGCCTATGCTGATTCTACTGAAACGTCAGCGGCTTTTGAAGCAAAACATGGCGCTCGACCTGAAATCGAAAGGGCAAGTATATGCACACCGGGTTTCCGGTGCGCCGGTCTGCGGCGCTTGATTGCCGCAACGCTCGCTCACACCCTTTCGACCTCAGTTCCATTAATGAGATCGGTTCCGTAAGTTTCCAGCCCACCCTGATTCCAAAATTGGCGGGCCTTGAAGGTTACTCGCCTGTAAATCCCCAGGACCCGTCGTTGATCTGAGACGCAACGGGTTTTTCACGCCTTCCTTATCAAGGACAAGCAGCCACTGCTCGAAGGTGGGCGTTATGGGAACTTGCCAGGAACCGGAAGGTCGCCTGTTACGGTGCCGAGTGCATGCTCCTTGCCGGTGTGAGGATTGAAGAAGACCGCCCTGGGTTCGAGACCCTTCAATTTGAGTGAATCCCACGTCGGCGGTATAAAGACTATGCGTACTTTGCCCGGAACCCCGACGGCAAACGCGCATCATAAAGTCCTTCTGGGTCCAATGTGGGTCAACTGACCTGCCCCCGTTTTCTGTACCCGTCATAATGTGAGTTCCTGGGGTTGGTTTGGTCTTTCTTCCTCCCCGCGCTGCGGCTCGAAGGGAGCCGTAGGCGACCGGAGAGCCGCAGCGCGGGCAGCGAATTCCTGCGGGGTCCGGTTGCCCAAGGCGCTATGGGGCCGGACTTCATTGTAATCCCTCCGCCAGGCTTCGATTTTCTCCCTCGCATCTTGCAAGCTCATGAACCAGTGCTCGTTCAAACACTCATCCCGCATCTTGCCATTGAAACTCTCGATCAACGCGTTCTGCACGGGCTTCCCCGGCTCAATGAAGCGCAGCCGGACCCCTTTTTGGTAAGCCCACGCGCCCAAGGCTTGGCCCGCAAACTCCGGCCCGTTGTCCGTCACCAACGCCTCGGGCAATCCTTCCAACTCCCGCAGGCGTTCGAGAACCCGCACCACCCGGACCCCCGGAATCGAGGTATCGACTTCTGCCGCCAGACACCGGCGATTGTAATCGTCCACAATGTTCAAGCTCCGGAACCTCCGCCCGTCGCTCAGCGCGTCGGCCACGAAATCCATCGACCAACGCTGGTTCGGGCCCGCCGGGACTCCCAGCGGCAGACGCTCCACCGCCCCGGTCCGTTTGCGCTTCCGCCGCCGCACCGCCAGCCCTTCTTCCCGGTACAGCCGGTACACCCGCTTGTGATTGACGCGCCAACCTTCGCGGGCGAGCAATATTCTCAGGCGCCGATACCCGAACCGGCGCCGCTGGGCGGCCAGTTCCCGCAGCCGCTCGCGGAGTTCCAGGTCCCTCGCCGGGCGCTCCGCACGGACCGAATACCGGCAGCTCGACCGTGCCGCCCCCACCAACGCGCAGGCGCGCCGCTCGCTTAACTCTGCGTGCGCTTCCTTCATCACGCCGACGGCCTCGCGCCTCGCCGCCGGCGTCGCTACTTTCTTGCCAGCACCGTCTTCAACGCCTGAAGATCCAGCGCCTGATCCGCCACCATCTGCTTCAGCCGCCGGTTCTCCTCTTCCAACTGCCGTAGCCGCCGCGCTTCGCTCACCTCCAGCCCGCCAAACTTCGACTTCCAACGATAGTAGGTCTGGTCGCAAATCCCGTGCTTCCGGCAGATCTCCTTCACGGCCACTCCCGCTTCCCCTTCTTTCAGCACTCCAATGATCTGTTCCTCCGTAAATCGGCTCGACTTCATTT
>JBOGJY010000343.1:0-10554 GCA_050745325.1 Terriglobia bacterium | reverse complement strand
GAGGCCGCCGCTACAATTAGAGTATTCAGACGTAGTGAGCAGTGTCAACCACGCCGCCCCACCGCCGCCGGTCCGCGACGAGACTTGCCCGGACCTAGCGCCGAGAGTTATGCTGTGCATGTCAGATGGTTCTATGGATGCCTGCTGGATGATCATAGATGCCCATGAATGAATACTGCGGGAAAGAACGCCGCTTACAGGAGGAGATCAAGAAAGTTCCTTCGCTGATCGTAGCCTATTCGGGCGGCGTGGACTCAGCCTATCTGGCCTACGCGGCTCATCAGGCGATCGGCGACCGGATGCTTGCGGTCACGGCGTTGAGCGAGAGCTTCTCCGCCCGCGACCGCGAGATGGCGGAGGCCTGCGCCCAGCAGTTCAGCTTTCCTCACGAGTTCATCAACACCAGCGAGCTTTCAAATCCGGAGTACCGCGCCAACAATCCCAACCGCTGTTTTTTTTGCAAAGACGAATTGTTCAACAAGCTGGATGACTTGGCCGCCCGCCGGGGTTTTGCCGCAGTCGCTTACGGCGTGAATCTTGACGATCAAGGCGACTGGCGTCCCGGCCATCGCGCCGCTCAGAAGCACGCGGTTCTCGCGCCGCTCCTCGCCGCGGAGATGACGAAGGCGGATATCCGCCAGCTTGCCCAGCAGGCGGGTCTGCCCGTTTGGGACCGACCCGCGT
Organism: Terriglobia bacterium; assembly: GCA_050745325.1. Classification (GTDB taxonomy): domain Bacteria; phylum Acidobacteriota; class Terriglobia; order UBA7540; family UBA7540; genus RH2-MAG17b. The sequence goes on along the minus strand of JBOGJY010000343.1, from coordinate 9,870 downwards.
CGGCGTGCCTGGCTTCCCGCATCGCTTATGGTTTGGAAGTCACGCCCGAGCGGCTGGCGGTGATCGAGAAGGGCGAAGAAGCGGTGCGCGCGCTCGGATTCAGGCAATTCCGCGTCAGACACCACGGTAATCTTGCCCGCCTGGAAATTGCGCCGGAAGAACTTACTCTCGCCTTGTCCTCCGAAATGGCCGGAAAGTTTGTGGAGATTTTTAAATCCCTCGGTTTCGCTTACGTCACCCTTGACCTTGAAGGCTACCGGCGCGGCTCGCTCAACGCCGTTCACCCTCGATAAGCGGCCCGCTCGCCGTGAGGTTCTGGCCTGCCAAGTAGAGACGCTTGCAAGGAATCTAAAATCACAAATCCAAAATGGGAAGCGTCTTATCGCCAGTGAAATTCCACGCGAGTGCGATGCGTGGCAAATTCCGTGTAGGGTGAGATTCGCAGGGTTTTGATGTGCTGGGGTTGGTCCGTGTACGACAAGATTACGGTCAGGGTATTGGGGCGCCCCCACTGAATCCAGGGCTCGGGCAAGTAGAACTGTGTCTGCGGCCCCTGGGTAACGTAGCGGCCCACGAATCTGCCGTTCAAATAGAGCAGCGCGTCACGGTCCGCTTCGATCGCCGCATTCCACATGATGGACCAGCCTGCGGCAGGTTGTTCGAGGGTGAATCTGGAGCGAATCCAACAGAAAGCGGGAATCAAATTGGTGTCCGGCGCAAAGGCGCCCAGCGGCGCCGTTTGCCAGCCGTCAACGGAAAACTCCGGATCGATCACTCTCCCGTGCATGGCGGCGGGAACACGCTGAATCTTCCACGGCTCAATCGTCACGACTTTGCTGGGGTCGTTCCAGACGCGGGCAAACTCAAGGCCCTTCAGCTCGGAAATCTTGGGGCCGAAGTTGGGGCTGCCGAACAGCTCATAGGCAATCTCCAAGGTATTCGCGCCTGACTGCAAATAGGAGGAGGCGTCAAATTCGGCCTGCGGCTTGTTATTCGAAGCCTCCTTTACGTTCTTGCCGTTGATAAACACTTGTTTGCCATCGTCGGCAAAAGTGGAGAAGGCCATTTTCGACGCGCTCGCAGCCTCAAATTCGGCGTGGTACTTGACGTAGCCATAGGGAATCTCGCCAAGAAGTTCCAGTGCGCGGGCAGGACTAGTGAGCCAATCGCCTGAGCTAAGGTCAAATTTCTCGACCCAGGTTTCGGCCTGCGCCGGACCCTGCGTTAAATCCTGCGGCTGAGCCGGCAGCGGAGGCGTGGTGATGACCATGCGCGTGGTGCGCCAGTGCTCGTCATACGCCGCTTGCGCCGCGCTGCCGTCCACCAGACAGCGATCCGGCTGCGAAGACCAGAGCGTTGTGAGATGGTGCGTGCCAGGAGCATAATCGAGTTCCGCCCAGGCGTGTCCACGGCTCGATCCCGAGTCCGCCATCATCGCGCAGGTGGTGATGAAAGGAACCTGCACTTTATCTTTGGTTTCCGCGTTCGGCAAGACGGTGGACGGAAAATCCGCAATCCAGGTGCGGAGCCCGCGGACGCTTGGGACCGCGATAATTTGCAGCGCGCCGTTCACCAGCCACATATTCTCAGTCGTCTCAAGCTTCACACCGAGCACAACGGTCTCATAGTCAGAATCCCAGTATTGATAGACCGTGTCACCCTCAACCTCTGGCTGGCGGTCAGTGGAGACCGCAATTTCCACCGTCCGATGCCGCTCATCATAAACCAGCAGGAATGTGCGGTCTTCGTTGACGCCAGACCCCAGCACTTCCGCCGTCGTATAGCGAAGCTGGCCGCCGGGAAATGGAACTTGCACCGGAAGCATTTTCATTTCTCTTGGCCCAAGGGTCAATTGGCCCTCGCGGGGCACGGTGATGGGGCGATGCGAAGGGCTGGACGGATCAGGAAACGTCAGATTGTATTGCTGAAGGCTATTCGCGTTCTCGCGCACAAACAAGAAACCGCTTTTCCCGTTCGCGCGCTCGGTGACACTCACGGCGGCGTTTGTGGATTGGGCGCCATCCAGGGCTTGAGCGCGCGCCACGAGCGGGCCGTATTCTTTGAGAAACTCGCCGATGCCGCGCGCCGCATAATACTTTTCCCACAAGCCGCCTGGCTCGCGGATGGGCGCGGCATAATCGTATGTCGTCGTCAGGTTCTTCCCGGCCCAATCGAAATTGGTGCCGCCGAATCCCATGTAGTAGCTGAAGAAAGTGACGCCTTGCTCGATCATCGTTTTGGCCAGCATGTTGAGTTGCGCGGCGTCGACACCGGGCTGGTCCACCGAGAGTTTGCCGCCGAATTGGCTGAACCACCCGCCCTGAAGTTCCGTCACGCCGAGTGGCGAGCCGGACTCGGCCTTACGAAGCTCTCCGAGCCGGCCTACAGTTCCTTTTACAATGTCCCAGCGCGGATAGAAGTCCGCGGTGTCCGTGATGCGCGCCATTATAGGATTCGAGTTATTGCGCGCCTCCTTACACCAGTTGGTGATGATAGGGATGTCGATGCCTGCGTTCCAAACCATCTGAGCAAGGGCCGTGAGGTATTGCGTTTTCTCCGGCGGTGGAACCTGCCCCCAGTAGTCGTACTCGTTTTCAATCTGGATGATGATAATAGGCCCGCCATTCGTAATCGTATGGCGTTCGATCACCGGCAGAACGGCGTCGTACCAGCGCCGGGAAGTTTGGATGCTCTCGGGGGCCGCGCTGCGCAACGGGAATTGCCGGGCGATAATCCAGTGCGGGAAGCCCCCCGCGTCCCATTCGGCGCACACGTAGGGGCCGGGCCGCACGATCAGATAAAAGCCCATGCCGCCCACGAGCTTCACGAAATCCTCAAACTCATCCAGATTGACGCGGCCTTCAACGGGTTCGTGGTAATTCCAGAAAACGTAGGTTTCAATCGTGTTGAATCCCGCCTGTTTGAATTTCGTCAGGCGGTCTTGCCACAACCCCCGCGGGCAGCGGCAATAGTGGAAGCAGCCGCTGTGAATAAACGTGTCCCGGTTGCGCACCGTGAAGCAATCTGAGTCGTAGCGAATGATCTGAGGGTTTTCAAACTGCTCCTGCCCCGCGTCGGGAGTAAGCAAGGCATAAGGGCCAACCGCGAAGCCGCCCGGGCCCGCAATTGTTGCCGCCAGCGGAGCGGCAAGCGAAACTTGAAGAAACTTACGGCGCGATGATTTCATGTAATCCCCTTTTTGCTGGGTTGGCGGCGTGGACCTGGCCCGCGACGGTAGAGAACCGGGCGAGAGATGGCGGCCTTACAGCGTTCTCACGGCTTCAATCATCCCCGTTTTGCGGGCAGCCGAAACTGCTTTAAAAGCTTCCCGAGCGGCGTCAATCGTGCCGGCGGCGTCTTCCTCACTATGGGCTGAAGAAATAAACGCGGCCTCAAACTGCGAGGGCGGGAGATAAATCCCGCGATCGAGCATCTTGCGGAAAAACAGCGCGAACGCTTGCGTGTCCGACCGCTTGGCGCTCGCATAATCTGTAACGGGGCAACTCGCAAGAAACGCGGTGAGCATGGACCCGGCGCGGTTCATCGTGAGGGGGACGCCCGCAGCCGTTGCCTCCGCCGCGAGGCCTTCGGTGAGCTTTGCGGCGGTCGATTCCAGTTGCTTATAGAAGCCTGGCCGCCGGATAATTTCGAGAGTCTTCAGCCCCGCGGCCACAGCAAGCGGGTTACCGGAAAGCGTTCCCGCCTGGTAGATGGAGCCAGCAGGCGCCACCTGCTCCATGAGCGCGGCCCGCCCACCATAGGCGCCCACGGGAAGACCGCCGCCGATCACCTTGCCAAGAGTCGTCATATCGGGAGAAATCCCATAAAGCTGCTGTGCGCCGCCATAAGCTAAACGAAACCCGGTCATGACTTCGTCGAAAATCAGCGCCGTACCGTGCTTCGTGGTCAGGCTGCGCAGGCCTTCCAAAAACCCAGGCTGCGGCGTGACGCATCCCATATTGCCGGCAACGGGCTCGACGATGGCCGCCGCCAAGCTACTGGCGTGGACGTCAAAAATCCGTTCGACCGCCGCGAGGTCGTTATAAGGCGCGGTCAGTGTGAGTGCGGCGAGCGAGCGCGGAACACCCGGGCTATCAGGCAGCCCCAGCGTCGCCACGCCCGAGCCGGCTTTCACCAGCAGACTGTCGGAGTGTCCATGATAACAGCCATCAAATTTGAGAATCTTTTCCCGGCCGGTAGCGCCGCGCGCCACTCGCAGAGCTGAAAGGGTGGCTTCGGTTCCGGAGTTCACCAGCCGCACCCGCTCGATAGACGGAAAGGCTTCCACAATCCGCGCGGCAATTTCCACTTCCAAAGCCGTCGCCGCGCCAAAGCTCGTTCCCTTCTCAACCTGTTTTAAGATCGCCTCTGTGACTTCGGGGTGGCAGTGGCCGAGGATGAGCGGACCCCAAGACATGACGTAGTCGATGTAAGATTCGCCGTCTTCGCTGGTAATGCGCGATCCTTTGCCACTTGCCATGAATAGCGGATCGCCACCCACGGCCCGGAACGCGCGCACCGGCGAGTTAACCCCGCCGGGCATCAACTCGACTGCCCGGCGGTAAAGTTCCTTCGATTTCTCGCTCATAATGCCTTGAAGAAGCCGCTCATCGCAGATTTGGCCGAGCCGGCTGCCATCTCAATCATGCCCCTGGCCAGTAGATGGTAAACACGCTTTGGAAGTCCGGTATAGACTTGCGTTCCTTCGAACAAGTCTTGCAAAAGATTCATGAAGCTGCCGCTGCCCGAGCAGAATTCCACCATGCGTGTGGTGACCGGCTTTCCCCAGAAATCTGAATGGTAAAACAGGGTGGCGTGCCGCGCGCCGCTCTCATGCCGACGCCCAAACTCATGCCATACTTTTTCGGGGTACTCTTCCGGCTGGCCTCGCAGAATAGCCTCAGCAGAGAGTTCACCGGAACGCATGGCAAAATAGATGCCCTCACCCGTGAGCGGATCCACAAGGCCTCCCACGTCGCCTACCATCGCCCAGCCATCACCCGCCAAGGTGAGCTTTTGCCAACTGGCCTCGCCGAGCGCGGGCAGAAGATGTCCGAAGACCGGCGACTGCTTCACCGGGTAGCCGAACCGCTCGATAAACCCATGCAGCCGGCTCCGCAGACCCGGCATATTGCTCTCACCCATCTGGCCGGCGATTCCAAGCGCCATGTGGTCAGGCCGTGGGAACGCCCAGGCGTAGCCTTCAAAATCCTCAAAGAATTGAACGCGAAGCAGCCGGCCGGCGGGCGGCGCAAAGTAACCAAAGGTCAGCATGTAGTCCTGCGCCTCAACCGGCGGCGCAAGCAGCTTTCGCAATCCGCTGCGCGCCCCCGCGGCAAGAATCAAATAGTCGGCAAAGTAAGCGCCCGTCCGGCCCCGCAGACGCCAGCCTCGCTCTCCTGGGCCTTCGCGCTCAAAGCCGAGAATGCGATCCTCGATGATCCTTGCTCCGGCGTTTTGCGCCCGCTTGAGCAGAAGTCCGTTCAGCACGCTGCGTGAATAAACCAGCAGCGGCGCCCGCAAGCGCATTCGCACCGCTGCGCCATTCGCAGCCACAAGCTCCGCCTCTTCGACCTGAGTGTGAGGCTGGCAGGCATCCATTAGGAACGGATACCGTCGCACCGCCTTGGCCGTGAGCCCGCCTCCGCATGGCTTCTCCCAGCCCGGCCTTTCCTCGAATAAGAGAACTTCCGGGATTCGCTGCCCGCTCTCTTGGGCGCCCTTCAGCAGACGCTCCGCCGCAGCCGTACCCGCCGGGCCACCGCCGATAATGGCGATTGATTGCACGTGACGCTCGCCTCCAAGAGGCCGAGAATATCACGGCGCTCGAACCGAGTAAACCAAGCCGCAGACTGACGCATGGCGGCCAGGTGGGTTTAAAGGCAGCGCACAAGCAGGCCTACACGCTAGAGTCACTACCGCCTCCGACCTGATGGCAGGATCATGATTTACGCTGGCAGTGTCAAGCTCTGGCGGGGCTTCGAGGCAAGGTAAAGTTGGCGTAGGGCATGAAGGCCAGCCGCAGCTTACCATTCGCTTCGGCCAGTGCGCTGCCGAGGACCGCTTCAGGGTCCGCCGTTGGGACGAGGTGGCATTTCCGGACAAACGATTCGGGCAAGCTCGAAACCAGGAAAATGCGCGCTTGCTCACCCAATCTAACCACCCAATAGGCCTTGTGGCCGCCTACGACAAAATTTGATCGAAGCGCCGCCCCCATCTCGACGGAAGACGAATACTTTGCGACCCACTCTTCGAGCGCCCGGATGCCTGCTCCGTCAGGGCATTCCGCAAAGTAAATCAACGTTCCTCCGGGGCGCAGGGCGCTCGCGGCGTTCTCCAACCCTTTGTGCGCCTGGCGCAGATCGATATCCACCGGAAACCCGCCAGCGGCGGCAATGACAAGATCATAAGGCTCCCGCAGACCGACTCCGTAAATGCGGTCTACGGTTTTGCATCCGGCCCGGTGCGCCAGCTCGTAATGCCCGCAGAACACCTCTACCAACTCACCCTGCGGGTTGAGCACAACGTTCAGGAGAAAATCGGGGTCGAAGAGCCGGCAGGCTTCAAGCAAGTCTTCATGCGCCGGGTTGCCATCGAGCAGACCCGAGCGGCTACGCGGATCGAGGATAAACTTATGATTGAACGTGACCGTCTCGGCCCCCGCAACGCCCGGAACAAGCCCCTTGCGCCCGCCGCTGTATCCGGCGATGAGATGATAGATGATCTCGCCGGTCAGGATCACTTTGTCCGCCTCGCGGACGCGCCGGTTAACCCACACTTCGTTTCCGCGGCTCGTTTGTCCTATGCGAACCAGGTTTTCGCGGTCAAAGCAATCGTGATCAAACATCGTGATCCGCCGCGCAATCTCATCACCCACAATCGCCCGCTGCTCTTCAGGGGTCTGGCGGCGGTGAATGCCGAGGGCGAAGACGATGAAAATGTCCCGGTCGGGAATGCCGGCGCCGTTCAACTCGTCAATCAGGATGGGAAGAAACACGTCACTGTGGACAAGACGCGTGACGTCGTTCACCAGCACCGCCACCCGGTCCCCCGGACGGGCAACCTCGCGGAGCGGCGGCGCGCCAATTGGATTCCGCAATGCCGCCAGGATCGCCTCTTCGGGGCGGGCGACAGGGGCGGCGGGGTTTGGTTCAAGCGTGTCGTAGCGCACTCCATCGGGCAATGTTAGCGAGCGCGATGAGCGGCCATACCGCAATTGCAAGAGACTCATGGTGAGTAGCCCGGCGCAGCCGGAATCCGCAGAAGATTAATTATCACACATCCCGGAATCGCGCCCGCGAATTACCGTTTGTCTTCGGCGGCGGCGTAGAGGGACGGGCGGATGGGGCGCGCGGTTGCCGCATCGGTGTGAATGACGCAGTCCGGATGGTCCTGAAGCAGCGTGCAGGGATAATCCGTAGTTTGTTCGCCCAGCATGGTGATGCGAAGCACCGCGCGGTGGCGCTCGCCCCCGGCAAGGTAAAGGCGGATGCGCCGGGAAGCTAAGATGTCGCGCATCCCGAGCGTAACCGCCATCGGGGGAACCGAAGCGCAACTGCCCCCCGCGCATTGCAGGCTTTGCACCACAATCGAGTCATCCCCCAAGGCCACCACACGCGTGAGCGAGTTCCGCAGCTCATCGAGCGTCACCTGGAACCATCGTGAGATGGGGGGATCGTTGAAAGCAATGTGCCCGTGGTAGCCGACGCCGCCAAAGCAAGTGTCTACGCCCCCCACCTCGCGGATCTTTTCGCTGATCGCATCGGGTTTGAACGGATTCGGGAAATGAAGGTGATCCGGAGGCGGCCTCAACTCAGGAGACAGCTTGTCAAAAACCTGTGAACGCATGAACCCCTCAAAGCTGAACGGGTGATCCAAAGGCAGTGGCCGCCCTTGCCAATCCAGGAACTCGTCCATCTGAAACACAAATACATTTCGCCAGTTGATTCGCTCCTCATTGCAGATTCTGACGAGCTCAAAATATTGCGTCACCGGACCCACGGGCAAAATCCAGCGGATAGGCTCATTCTGCTGGTTGCGGAGCAGGATTTCATCCGCCATGTCACGCGCAAGAGAACGCATCATAGACGGAATGTCTGGATATAACCGGCACCTAATCTTGCTGAGGCTGAGTAATTCAGCGGTTGGAAGAAGCAGAAGTTCCGGTAAGGTCATCGCAGCAGTCTGTAATTCCCCGTTCTGTGAATCCATTCCAGGGCCGGGTAATGTTTAGCGTCGACACGGCCGCTAGTGATATGTTATATATCACACCGAGGTTAACCATGTCTACTCGAAGAGAATTCCTGCAGCAAGCCGCGGCCTTGGCGGCCGCTTCCGCGGTGCCCGCATCCATACTGGCGGCGCCTGCCTCCACTATACATCTCGGCGCGCAAACGAACGCCTGGGGCGTGCCGATCACTGGATACGGCCATTTGATGAGCATCCTGGATGTTCTCGGCCAGCTTGGCTTTCAGGGTTTCGAAACGAATTTTAAGACGATGAGTCCGTTCGCTGACCGCGCGGCCCAGATCAGGCGCGCCTTCGAATCCCGGCGCATCCGTTTTGTGGCTTCGCACAACGGTTCGGCGCTTTATCTTAAGGACAAAGTGGCCGCCCAAATTGAAAGCCTTCGCCGCGCCGCCTCTGCCAGCGCCAGCATGGGGGCAATTTACTTCATTGTGAGTGGCCGGAGCTTGCCGCACCCATCCGGCAAGCTTGACATGGATGCCGTGCGCGTTTGGACAGATTCTCTGAACCGGCTGGGAAGGGTTGTCAAGCAGGAAGGCCTGAAACTTTGCTATCACAATCACAGCCAGGAATTCGAAGACCACCCTTCTCAACTGAGCTTCTTCTTCCGCGAAACGGACCCGAAGCTGGTCTGGCTCAATTTTGACGACGGTCACGCCTACGGCCTGATCCCAAGCGTCGCCGCCTTTTCTGCCGAACACTTTCGCCGCATCGCCATTTACCATTTCAAAGATATGAAGCATGGCGCTGGCGGAAAGACGGTTCAGACGCCAATGGGCGAAGGGCAGGTTGACTTGAAGGGAATGGTGGCGCCACTAATCCATAGCGGCTGGAACGGCTGGCTCGAAGCCGAGGAGGACTTTGTTTATCCCAAACCCATCCCTGACCCGAAGGGAGTCTTGGGGCAGTGGATTACCTATACGCGGGGGCTTATTACCACGGCGTAGTACGCGGCGCCGATGCGGAAAGTCCATGGCGTTCCAGTGTGACGCCACCGAAGTTCGTTGATGAAGTTTCCCTGTTTCCAGAGGGTTGGGTTCAGAGCCCCGTCAGGGAGGGAGGAAGAGTCTGCGTGGCAACTGCGGTTGTAGCGGCGGCCTCTGGCCGCCGGTCTTTATTATTAAAAACCGGCGGTGGGGACGCCGCCGCTACAGCGCCTTTTCCTGAGTTTTCACTCAGACTCACTAGCGAGGCTTCGCCCCAGACCCACGAGGCGTGATGTCACCGCGAAGCGGTGGAACATGAATAGCCGTGGGTGAAACCCACGGAATGCGAACCACGTACATCCTCCGCAACCCCGGAGGGGTTGAAGTTCGCCAAATCATCATCGACGGGCACATACCCGGCGCACACTGCCCTAAAGGGAATTGCTACGTCTGAAATTGAGAAACCACCTTCAAACTGATAGTGTCTCAGTTTCGGGTGTAGCGGCGGGTTTACCCCGCCATATTGTGGCGGCATAAAGCCGCCTCTACATCAAACTGAGACACTACCATCAAACTCCATTCCTGTTCTTAGCAAGTTAAAATGTCCGCTTTTTATAGCAAGTGAAATGTCCGGTTTCGCCTTTCCTTCGGCGCTAACCGAAGGAGCCCGTAGAGCGACTGAGGTTAGCGCCGAGCG
>JBOGJY010000342.1:0-5018 GCA_050745325.1 Terriglobia bacterium | reverse complement strand
CATTGGTTCCACAGGCTGAGGAACTCGCGCCCGCGCGCCGTATTCGGCGTGCGCCCCCAGACGAACTCGGCCAGCGTGTGGACGTTGTATCCGCACCGGCCCTCCGCCTGATCGCTCCACTTGCGCTGGGTGATGAGGGACTGAAGGTCGTCGAGGAATGCGGTCGTGACCGTGAACTTATCCGGACAGGCGTCGGCGGTGGCGCAGCCGTTGGGAAAATAATCGCGGTGGTCGAACGAGGGCGAGCGGTGGAGAGCGTTGAAGCGGCGCTGGTCGCGCTCGATCTGAGCGGCGGGGGCGCGGCGGGCCTGGCTTTCGATGAGCGCCAGGCGCGTCTGATCGCGCCGCCAGTAGAGCCAGGCGAGGTCGCTCACCAGCAGCGCCTGCTGTGGGCCAGCGGGCCGCCAGTCGGCGGCGAGCTCGTCACGGCGGGCGTCAAACTCGGCGGCGTCGTAGCCGGAGCGGTCGAGGGCCTGGCGCAGGATGTGTTCGTGGGCGGCGAAGGCGCCGTGCTGAAAGCTGTTGAAGGCGGCGCGCTGCTTGCCTTCGGGGGTTTGCGGGCCGGTGGATTTCTGCGCGGCGGCGTGGTTGGCGGCGCGGCGCTTTGCGGTGACGGTGCGTTGGTCGAATGCCATAAAAACCTCTCGATTTATTTTGGGATTTGGATTTGTGATTGGTGATTTGTGATTAGTCGTTTCATTTGAGATTTCAGATTTGAGATTTCTGATCTGCGATTTGCGATTGGGGATCAGAGCCGGTTGTAGCGGCGGATGGCCCTATAATTCGCCAATCGAAAATCACCAATCGGAAATCAATAATGGGAGACTCCCCAGATCAAGCCTAGCAGGCGAGTCTGAGAAAATGGAGACGTATGAGACAAACGAGACGGTTTATTTCAAGACAAGGGGAGGAGGAGGAGGATTAAAGACAACACGGTTCACTTAAGCAGAATATTGCTGGCAAACGGCCCATGCAGGCGTCTGTCATTCTGAGCGCAGCGAAGAATCTGCTTTTCCCGCTGATTTACAAGCAGATCCTTCGCTGCGCTCAGGATGACAGGCAAATTTGCGGCAGCGGAATGACGCGCTGAGTTTAAGTGAACATTAAAGAGGCCTAATGTTCAGGTTTGGCGGGCGGGCAGCCACGCTCAGCGGTTTTCTGGCCGTGGGCTTGCCGTTGCCCCAAAAAACAGCTCACGGTCAATCACTAAATGGCACTAAATGGCACTAAACGGCACTAAACGGCAAAGGCGATTGACCGGGCTACCCGCCTGCCAGTTTGACCGTGTCCGAGCGCGCCGTAATCCAATCACCAGCGCCAAACTTGCCAGGGCGGATGACGCCTCCTCTGCCTCTCCCCTACGGTCTTGACATCGCTAGGACCATCCTCTAAGGTACGGTATGCAATAAACGGCGCCAGGGCCGGAGAACGTATGAGAATTGCCTTTGTGGCTTCGGAATGTGTTCCCTTTTCGAAGACCGGGGGGCTTGCCGACGTGGTTGGCGCGCTTCCCGAGGCTCTCTCCGCTCTGGGCCACGAAGTGGAGGTTGTCCTTCCCCGCTACCGGATGACCAAGCCGGGCCCGGCGCATCCGAACGCGCGGAATATGACTCTGCCTCTCAGCGCGGGCTATCACTACGCGGCGCTCGAAAACGGAGCCGAGATCAAGGGAGTGCGGCATCATCTGGTGGAACTGCCCGAGTTCTTTGACCGCGAGGGCCTCTATCAGACCCAAGAAGGAGTGGAATACTCCGACAACGCCCAGCGATTCGCCGCCTTCGCCTTCGCGGCGCTCGAAGGCTTGAAACGCGTTTCGAAGCCGCCGGAGGTGATCCATTGCCACGACTGGCAGGCGTCGCTCGCGCCGGTTTACCTGAAGCAGCTCTACGCGCGCGACCCTTTCTTCGCGCGGGCTTCCACCCTGCTGACCATCCATAATCTCGCCTACCAGGGGCTTTTTCCGCCTGAAGTTTTGCCGCAGATTTCGCTCGACCACAGCGTCTTCAACATCGATGGCCTGGAATTTTACGGCAAGGTCAATTTGCTGAAGGGCGGGATTATCTTTTCCGACTTCGTCACCACCGTCAGCCGGAGGTACGCGGCTGAGATTCAGACGCCGGAGTTTGGCTGCGGCCTTGAAGGCGTGTTGCGCAACCGCGCCGGCCGCCTGCAGGGCATCGTGAACGGAGTGGACTACGACGCGTGGAATCCGGCCGCCGACAAGCTGATTGCGTCGCCCTACTCGCCGGCAAACCTCACGGGAAAGAAAGCCTGCAAGAGGGCGCTGCTCGAGCGGATGAGCGCGGCCAAGCCGGACGCCGGTTGCGCGGTGATCGGCATTGTCTCGCGCTTCGCGGCGCAGAAAGGCTTTGACCTGATCGCCCACCTGGCGGAAAAGCTGGCGCGCATGGACGCCATTGTGGTGGCGCTCGGAACCGGAGAGCCTCAGTACGAACAATTGTTCCGGCAACTGGCAATGGACTACCCGCAGAAGTTCCTGGTGAAGGTGGCTTACGATAACGAAATCGCGCATATGATCGAGGCCGGGGCGGACATCTTCCTGATGCCTTCGCGTTATGAGCCGTGCGGACTGAACCAGATCTACAGCCTGAAGTACGGCACGGCGCCGGTGGTGAGGGCAACAGGCGGCCTCGACGACACCATCCAGGAATTTAATGGGACGGAAGGGACGGGCTTCAAGTTTGAAGACTACTCCGCGCTGGCGCTGCTTGACGCGCTCGAGCGGGCCCTGAGTTATTACCGCCAGCCGGCGGCGTGGCGGCGGCTGATGCTGAACGGCATGGCGAAAGACTTCTCCTGGAGCGTTTCGGCCCGAGCCTATGCCGCGCTCTACGAGCAGTTGAGCGTTGAGAGGTCTAGAACCAATCCAGCGCCTTCAACATCCAATTAGGTGCTGCGAAAGATAGCAATGGGAAGCTAAACATAACGGCTGAAGAGTCTTGTGCCAATTGCGTTTTCACACAGACACTGAAGCCGCTCTGTATCAACCTTGGAGGGATTATGGCAGGTGATCACATGGTGGAGTTTACAGATCAGAATTTCGAGGAGCAGGTGTTGAAATCCGCCAAGCCCGTGCTGGTGGATTTTTGGGCGCCTTGGTGCGCGCCGTGCCGGATGATGGCGTCCACCGTAGAGGCGGTAGCCGGAGAGTATGCGGACCGCGCTCTGGTGGGCAAGCTAAACGTCGACGACAATCAGTCGGTGGCGGGGAAGTATAACATCCGGGGTATTCCCACGCTCCTGCTGTTTAAAGACGGCCAGGTGGCGGAGCAGGTGGTGGGCGCTACGTCCAAAGACGTGGTGACGAAGATGATCGAAAAGCATCTTTGATCGATGTCATAAGTCACACGCGCGCCCGGCTACATCTCACCACCAGAAGCTAAATAGTTTGTATGGGCTCTTTCGGAAGCTCATGAGTGCGCGCCACCAGCACTTCCCCAGGCAGCCGGACCATTCTGAACTTGGAGGGCGTCCCCATTCGTTCCGCGTCAACTCTCTTCTGTTCCTGTCTTCCAAATAGGCTGTCATCCGGCCGCATCATTTCCATCCGGATGCCGAGTGTGCGCTCCAACTGACGCAGCGCCGGCCGCTGGTCTCTGGAGAATAGCGTGGAGGCGACGCCTCTTCCGCCCGCGCGGCCCGTGCGCCCAACGCGATGGATGAAGCCCTCCGCCACCTCAGGCAGATCATAGTTAACCACGTGAGCGATGTCCTGCACGTGGATGCCACGGGAAGCCAGATCAGTCGCAACCAGCACCCGGAAACGGCCGCGCTGAAATCCGGCCAGCGCCGCGCTCCGTTGTGACTGCGAGCGTCCGCCGTGGATCATGGCCGCGGTGAATCCTTCTCGATTCAGGCGCCGGGCCAGCCGCTCGGTTCCATGCTTGGTGCGCGCGAAGACCAGGCAGCGGCCCGTCTCCTTGGCGAGCAAATGACCGAGCATCTCCTGCTTGCGGTCGGATTCCACCTCAAACGCCTGGAACCGCACGTTTTCCGAGGGTTTCAAAGTGGACCCGAAGGAGAGGCGCACCGGATTTTTCATGGTGCCGTTCACGAAGCGCGCGGCGGAGGATTCCAGCGTGGCGGAAAAGCACATTGTCTGGCGCTCGGCGGGGAGCGCCGCCACGATTCTGCGAATCGCGGGAAGAAATCCCATGTCGAGCATTCGGTCCGCCTCATCGAGGACGAGTATCTTTAGTCCGCGGAAATTGACCAGTTTGCGGTCCAGAAAATCTTCCAACCGGCCAGGAGTGGCCACCACCACGCGCGCGCCCTTACGTAGGGCGCTGAGTTGTTGACCTTCCGCCAGGCCGCCTACCACGAGAGCCGCTGGCGAAAGCTGCTTGCCCCGCAATGCGTTGTATTGCTCCACCACCTGCATGGCGAGCTCGCGCGTGGGAACGAGCGCGAGCGCCGCGATGCCCGGCGTATTTTGGTGAAGTAGATGCTCGATGATCGGGACCAGGAACGCCAGCGTCTTGCCGGTTCCGGTCTGAGCGGTGCCTAGCACGTCTTTGCCTTCGAGCGCGCACGGGATCGCCGCGGCTTGGACCGGAGTCGGCGTCGAAAATCCGGCGGACGCCAGCCGCTCCTTTGTGTAAGGTGTAATGGGTAATTCGGAAAAGCTCTGCATAAGTTATTTGCCTTCTCCCCGGCAGAAGCGGCCACGGCGCGCACACGACTTTTCGTGCGAACAAAGCCACCAGCATTGCCAGGCTTGGTTTGGATTACGCTGAAGACATACGGAGGAAACTGAAGGCGGGAAGTCTCAGATGAGCTAACTTATCAGAGCAATCGCACCACACAACCGCGGTATTAAGCGCAAAGGTAGTATAACACATCCGGCGGCGGAATGGAGAACGCAGAGACCTCTGCGCGGTTATTATACGCAGCGCAATAAGTAATTGCGCATGTGAAAGGGCACAGCTTTAGCTGTGCCCAATGGGAGCAAATCCTGACAACGGCTTTAGAGTCTGTGTGGCAACTGCGGTTGTAGC
>JBOGJY010000341.1:0-13798 GCA_050745325.1 Terriglobia bacterium | reverse complement strand
GGTAAATGATATTACTTATGCGAGAGCGATCAATCTGGTGTAGCGCCGGGCTTTACGCCCGGCATGCCGCCCTAAAGGGCGGCGCTACAGGTAAACGCATTTTCCAAACGCAACACTAGAAAGCTTCACCATCATGTCAACCGCAAGCTTTCCACTGGCGTACAGACGGCGCGAGAGCCTCAGCGGCTCGCTGGTGGCGTCGGTGTTGTTCCATCTGGGAATCGTAGCGACAGGGGTTCTGTACGTCACGCTCAGTTTCAACCACGGACCGGGATGGGGCCATTTTGACGCAGGCAGCGCCGTCCGGGTGAACGCGGTCACGAGCTTGCCCGGGGTTCCGCTTCCGCACCCTACGCTGGAAACTCCCGCTAGGGTCCAGTTGAACAACCCTGAGCTTTATAAGGCGCCGCCACAACCGCCGCTGCCACCCCCACCGAATGCCATAGAAATCCAGCGATTCAAGGCGCTCGAGAAACCCTTGCCGCCTCTACGGACCAAGGAGAAGCCCAAGGTGGTTCTCCAGCGGCAGCCTGACTTGCTGCTCAACAAGCGCATTCAAAAACAACAAGTACCACCGCCGCCGAACGCCGTGCTGACCCAGGCGGGCGGGGCGCCAGAGATGAGTTTCAGCGCACCCATTGCAACCACCAGCGGCACGGGCGCCATCGGGACGGCGGACAATTTTGGAAACTTGTTTGGCTGGTATGTGGAAGCGTTGAGGGACCGGGTCAGCAGCAACTGGCTGCTTTCGTTGATTGATCCGGGAGTCTTATCCGCCCCGCGTGTATATGTGGAGTTTGATGTTCTGCGCGATGGAACGATAGAGAACGCCAAGGTAACGCAGTCCAGCGGGAACCCGGAGGTGGACCGTTCGGCGCAAAGGGCCGTGCTGGCTTCAAATCCGCTGCCGGCGCTTCCTCCGGCGTACAAAAAAGATCACGTGCACGTCATCTTATATTTTGATTTTCGCCGGTAAATAAAGCCCAAGCAATGAACTTTTGTGACACAGCACTTATGCCATACACCTCAGACTAATGGGCCGTTACTCACCGCGAAGCGGTGGAAGATGAATAGCCGTGGGTGGAACCCACGGAGATCGAACCGCCATCATCCCTCGGCAACCCTGGAGGGGTTGAATGGCCCAACACATTAGGTCGTTCGGCCCCTTCAGGGCCGACTGCCTTCTCTGTCCGTAACCGTGGGTTTCACCCACGGCTATTCATGTCGCTCCCCTTCGGGGAGCAGAACCGTTGGCGCAAGAAAGCTTGGCTTGCTTGTTACAAGCCTGCGACCTTACAAGAGATTTCGCGTTGCGTTCGGGGATTTCGACGATGTATTCGGCACTCAATACTATCGTTTTCGTTGCTGAGGATCATAAATTAGAACGACATCTTTCTGGGAGAATCATGAAACTAAAAAATGCTTGGGTAGCCGCCATTATACTTCTAGTTCCCTTTGTGCTCAGCCTTCCCATGGCCGCGCAGGCTGCGGCGCCGCCGCAGATTCAGGCCATCATCAACCTGGGAAACGGGGCAATTCGCATTGCCGTCGCCAATTTTCCCTCGCAATCGAGCGACCCCAACCTCGGCGGCCTGACCCGCGAATTCAATCAGGTATTGTGGGATGATCTCGATAACGCCGGGATGTTCCAGATGGTCAGCAAGAGCATGTATCCGGTGAAGACACCTTCGGACCCGGGCAGCGTGGTCTTCGACCAGTGGACCAACCCTCCCGCATCCACCCAGTTCCTTGCGTTCGGTAACACGGCGATTATTAACGGAAATCTGGTTGTGACCGCTTATCTCTTCGACGTCAGGAACCCGGCCAACCCTTCCGTGCTGGCCAAGCGTTACATCGCCACCGAGAACGAAGTCTCCACGCGCGAGACGGCGCATCGATTTGCTAACGAGATTATTCAGACTTTGGGTGGAGGAATTCCGGGCATCAATCTCAGCCAAATCTCATTTGTGAGCAACCGGACCAGCCATGAAGAAATCTGGGTGATGGACTACGACGGCTTCAATCAGCATCCTATTACCAGCTACGGGTCTTTATGCCTCACGCCCCGATGGGCGCCCGATGATACGAAACTCGCTTTTACCAGCTATGCGAGCGGCGCGCCGCAGATTTCAATTTTTTCGTTTCTCTCGCACCGGCTGCTGCCCTTTCCGCACTACCACGGCCTGAACACAACGCCAGCGTGGTCGCCGGACGGGAAGAAAATCGCTTTCTGCTCCAGCATGAGCGGCACGCCGGAAATCTACATATCCAATGCGGACGGGACGGACCTGCAGCGGCGGACCTTCAGCCACAGCGTCAACATCTCCCCGGTATGGAATCCGAAAACGGGTAACGAAATCTCCTTCGTTTCCGACCGCAGCGGCTCGCCGCAGATTTACATGATGAATGCGGATGGAACCAACTTGCGCCGGCTGCTGACTTCCGGCGGCGACGCGGATGCGCCCTCGTGGTCGCCCAACGGGATGTTCGTAGTTTTCTCCTGGGCGGTGGTTGAGACCGGCACATACGACATCTATGCCATCAACATTGGAACGGGACAGATTACCCAACTGACGCACAACGCGGGCAGCAACGACCGCCCGTGGTGGGCGCCCGACGGCCGGCATATCATTTTTCAGTCTAACCGCACAGGGAAGAGACAGATATGGATGATGCTTGCCGACGGGACACATCAAAAGCAGCTTACAACCAAGGGAGAGAACTGGGACCCAAGTTGGTCAAATTAGGAATCGCCTGCGAGAATGGCAATTTGCGTGAGCTGACGGACTATTGTTAATTCATCGTGTATTTCCCTTATATCTATTGCGGCGTGCCCGGTTAGCCGCACTTTACTGAAAAAGAGTTTTGTTTTCTGCTATTTTCATGGTAGTATTGATTCCCTTAATGACGTTTGTTCCTTCAAAGGCGAGGAAAGGAACGCCATCTCCCATGCCTACTGAAGGTGCTCGACCGCAAGACAACCAAAAGTCACCCACGGTTTCCGGAATTTTATTGCCGACTTATGGAGGAGAAATAATGCCAAATCGGAAGAGAATGCTCGCTGTTTTGGTCGGTTTATTGGGAGTTATTTTGCTGGCAGGCGCATGCCATAAACAAAAGATTGCAGCGCCGCCTCCACCGGCGCCGCCACCTAAACCTGCAGCGCCTACCGTCACGTTGTCGGCGGAACCCAGCACGATTGAAAAGGGCCAGTCTGCGACGCTGAGTTGGACTTCAACCAACGGAACCAGTTTTGACCTCCAGCCGGGTGTTGGATCAGTCCAAGCACAGGGCTCTTCTACGGTAACACCTGATGAATCAACAACTTACACCATAACAGCAACAGGCCCCGGTGGAACCGAAACGGCCACCGCGCGTGTAACCGTCACCACGCCGCCGCCACCGCCTCCACCGCCACAACCGCAACAAGTGTCGGAGGAAGAGCTCTTTAACCAAAACGTCAAGGACGCATACTTTGACTTCAACAAGTCAGACATCCGTCCCGACGCGGCTCAAGCCTTGCAACACGACGCCGACTTCCTCAAGCAGCACCCCGATCTCAAGTTCACGATTGAAGGGCACTGCGACGAGCGCGGCAGCGAGGAATACAACCTTGGCTTGGGCGACCGGCGCGCGAACGCTGTCAAGAACTACCTTGTGAACCTCGGTGTTTCAGGCGACAACGTCACGACCATTTCCTACGGGAAGGATCGTCCGTTCTGCACTGACCACAACGAGGCTTGCTGGCAGCAAAATCGCCGCGGCCATTTGGTGTTCGGTACCGAATCCAAGCAATAAATGCCTTCAAGAACAAGCGGCCGGAAGCCATCGCGCTTCCGGCCGCTTGTTCTCTCTTATAAACCAACCCGCTGACCAAAACATAAATGCCAGCGCCCACAGAGGCGTAGTGTATCCGGAATGGGGGTGCGCCGGGCGCCCGTCTGAATCGTGGCGCTGCTCATGCCATGCGGCGGCGCTCAAGTTGACCCGATCCAGTTCACAAGAGTAAACTCATTAATAAAGAGGCTAGATCGTGCAAGCGAGGTTTAACTTGAAAAAACATATTCTGTCTGCGCTGCTTTCGTTTCTATTCATCATTCTGGTTGCGCTCCCCAGCTTTGGCGTCAGCAAGGAGACCATACAGATGATGACGCAGCTCGACGCGCTGCAGCAGGAAGTCCAGTCCTTGCAACACACCGTCGACACGCAGACCGCAATTATCAAGACCCTGATCCAGCAAACCAGCGCAAGCGTTGACGCGATGAAGGCGTCCATCTCCAAAATGCAGGAATCGGAGCAACGGAACCTGGCCGATACCGGCAACCGGTTTGACGCTATGACCGGCCAAATCCAGCAGCTCTCGGCAAGCCTGGATGAGACCAGAGGCCAGCTTTCAAAGCTGAGCGATCAAGTGGCCCAGACGCAAAAGATCATCCAAACCATCAATACGCAGCCGCCTTCAAACGGCGCGGCAACTCCAAACGGCGCCGCGGCGCCGGGAGCAAATGGCGCTGGCAGCGCGGCCGACGCTCCGGCTGCGCCTGCGCCTCCTCCCGCTCCTGACCCGCAAACACTCTATAATTCGGCCTATTCCGACTATACGCAGGGCCATTACGAGCTTGCTATTCAAGGCTTTCAGCAGTATTTGCAAAACTACAGCGACACCGACCTGGCATCGAACGCTCAGTTTTATGTCGGCGACTCTTATTACGATCAGAAGGACTACAAGAACGCCATTAAACAATACGACCAGTGCATCCAGTCGTATCCAAAAGGCAACAAGGCGGCCGCAGCGTACCTGAAAAAGGGATATGCATTGCTCGCTCTCAACCAGCGCACAGCGGGAGAGCGCGAACTCAGCCTGCTGCTCCGCAAATACCCAAGCAGCCACGAAGCCGACCTGGCCAAGGAGCGGTTGCACCGTTTGCGGCTTGCGCGGCAGTAACTTCCGCCGCGGCGCTTCGTACTTTTCTCAAACTTCATGCGACGAACTTCGAGGGCTTTTCATGTCTTCCATCAATAAAGTTATTCTGATTGGCCGTCTTGGAAAAGATCCAGAGGTGAAATACACCAATAACGGCGCGCCCGTTGCCAAGTTCACCCTGGCTACGGACGAGGTGTTCAAGGACCGCGCGGGCGAACAGCAGAAGCACACCGAATGGCACAACATTGTCGCCTGGAACCGCCTTGCCGAAATCTGCGGTGAATATCTCACCAAGGGAAAACAGGTTTATATCGAGGGCAACATTCGCAGCCGCCAGTGGGAAGACCAAAGCGGCGCCAAAAGAACCTCGTATGAGATTATTGCGCGTGAAATGAAAATGCTCGGCTCAAAATCCGATTCGCCTTCGTCTTTTTCAGGCCGCAGCGCTTCACCGGCAGTGGACCGCGCTCCCGCGCCTTCCGCCGACCCTGGGCCTGCCGCCGATACTCCAGCGCCTCCTGAAATGACTGACGAAGACATTCCCTTTTGAGATCACTTCACCTACAAGAATTCAACCGTGAACCTGTCAGCGCATTGCTGCTGCCAGCGGTTTTCCCTCCACGTCCGAAGGCTGCGTGATGCCGAGCGCCGCGCCGACCGTCGCCGCCAAATCCACCGGTTGAACGGGCATTCGATAAGTTCCGGGCTTGAACACGTCTCCCCAGAAGATGAGCGGCACTTGCGCGTCGTAACTCCACGGCGTTCCGTGAGTCGTGTGGATTCCCGGCGGCGCCGCCACGCTGAATGGGTCGAGCACAAGGAACACGTCGCCGCTCCTCTGGCTGTTGAAGCTGTTCAGCGCCTTGCGGGCAAGTGGAGTAGCCGGGACCTGGCCGGTCATCAACTGGGCGCGCGTAAACGCGGCGCGCACTCCGTCGACCGCCACCGCTGCGCGGGCGGCCGCTTTCTCTACCGCTTCGGCGCTCAGGTGGCGCCGCGCCATCGCCTCATGGTTCAAGTAAAGGTAAAATTCGTCCTGGTTCTCAATCCAGCGATCCTGGCCGAATTGCTGGTTGAGCGCGCGCTCCACTTCGCGGTTAATGTTCGCGGGGTCAAAGCTTCCTTGCCCGAGATGATGCTTGGCGATGAAATCCGGGTTCGGCGCCACGCCATGATCCGCCGAGAGCACGATCCAGACGTTATTCAGCCCCACCGTTTTGTCGACCATCTGAAAGAATTGGGCGAGGTAGCGGTCCGTCCAGAGCGTCACGTCGGCCACTTGCGCGCTGTATGGCCCGTAGGCGTGGCCAATCACGTCATTTTCGCTGATGGAAAGCGCCAGCAGGTCGGTCGCAGGTCCCGCGCCCAGGTGGTCGTTCCGGATCGCGTCTTCAGCAAAGCTGATCTCGAGCGCGGTCATGTAGGGCGTCTGGTGAAGCCAGTTCAAAAAGCGCGTGTCGGGGCAGCGCTCGCCGCGGTCCGGCGCGAAGGTTTTGAACACCTTGCCGGACGCAATGGGGTTTTCCGGCAGGGACTTCCAGTCCTTCCCGCAATAGGAAGCGACGGGTGGATGCTGGTTGAATTCCTTCACCCACTCGGGAAGCTCCGGCATGTAATAGGTGCTCGAGACAAAGTGGCCGCTTCCAGCGTCGTACCAGTAGGCGGCGTTCGCGGTGTGGCCCCCTGGCATCACGGCAGAGCGGTCTTTCAGCGAAATGGCGACCACCTTCGACTTGAAGTCCGAGGCCATCCGCATCTCATCGCCAAGCGTTGTTCCCATCAGGTTTTTCGGCGACGCCCCGGCGCCTTCACCTCCAACCAGTTTCGTTCCCAAATCGGTCGCGCAATAGACAGACTGATGAAGGATGGGATCGTACCAGTTGTTTTCAATAATCCCATTGAGCGCCGGGTAGGCTCCCGTGAATAACGTAGCGTGGCCAGCGCAGGTGACGGTGGAGGCGTCGTTGTAGCGGCAATTGATGAAATTGGCCCCGCCGTCGAGCAGCCGCGTGAATCCACCCGCCACAAACTCGGGCCTGAATCGCGCCAGATAGTCGTACCGGAACTGGTCGATCACGATCACGATCACCAGTTTAGGCTTGGAATAGGCGCGCCGGACCTCGGTCTCAGCGGGCGTCCACGGGCCTGCAAACAAGAAGGAGACACACACGGCAATTAGGACAACAAGCGCGGATTTACGCAACGTAACCTCCAGTCGAAGATTGTTTTAGTTTGTAATGCCACCAAAGAAACAAACCCACAGCCCGCGCCCCAAGGAGAGCGCGCCCTGTTTCTGGCTCAAGCTCAGTTCGAACGTTCTGGCGCGGATGATTTGGGCCCTTCCTCCACCAGCCTGAAACGATTCCGCGCGGCTTCCTGCTTCTGCGCGGCGGCGGAAACCTGCGCCAGCTTCTCAACAAGCTGCGAAAGCTCCTTGCGATCACCTTCTTTGCGGGCGCAGACTATAAGGTGATAAAGGGCGGATTGATCGCCCGGATCGGATTTCAAGGCGAGGCGCGACGTTTCAGCCGCGCGCCGGGTCTCACCGGAACGAAGGTAAAGCCCGGCGAGCGCATCCTGCGCGGCGGTAAAATCAGTCTTCATCTGGACCGCGTGTTGCGCCGCAGCCACGGCTTGGTTAAATTCCGGTGCGCCGGGCTGGATTCCCTTACGAATCAGAATTTCAGCCAGAAGATAGTTTAGAACGGGATCATCCGGGGCCTTCGCCAGCCGCTGCTTCACCAACGCGAGAGACTGCGCCATTTTGTTTTCTTGCAGCAGCGAGATGCCTAGCGCCACGGCGCTGTAATTTTGCGCCGGACGCAACGCCGCAGCCTTCCGGAAATCAGCGTCCGCCTCCTGAAAACGGCCCATTTGCACAAGCAGGACACCGCGCTCAAGATAGAGAGGGGCTGAATTGGGCAGGATATTTATGCCGGCATCAAGAACGTCGGCGCCCACTTTGAAGGAGCCGTGGTCAAGGCTGATGGTAGCAAGGTCCAGATAGTTGTCGGCGTTGCGCGGCGCCAGCGCCAGCGCCCGGCGCAAAGCCGCCACGGCTTGTGGAGTTTGATCCCTGGCCTCATAAACCGCAGCGATCAGGTTCAAGGCTACAGGGCTAGCCTGCGAGCCTTGGGTAAGCGGCAGCAAGGCGTTAATGGCGTCCTGATACTGCTGCGCGCGGAACTCAACCAGACCGAGGTTGTAGCGCGCGTTCCCATCGTCCGGATGAAGCTCCAGGATGCGCTGGAACACAGGGATTGCCTCACCGGCGTGCTGCGCGCGCGCCAGACAAGCGCCGAATTCCGCCAACGCCGCAGAGTTACCGGAAATGACTTCGCGGCTTTTTTCGAAATGGACAACCGCGGCGCCGCAGTCTTTTCGCTTGAAGGCTAACGATGCTAGCATGGCGTGGGCCGTTTGATTGTCCGGGTTTAAGTGAACCAGGTGTTCGAGATACGGCCTGGCTTTCGGACTGCCGGCTTGGAATTCAAGCTGCGCCATGGCCTCGAGCGCCGGGACATAGTCTGGGTTAATTGCTAGCGCGCGATTGAGCGCCTTTACAGTTTCCTCATTCCGGCCAAGACCCTCAAGCGCCATTCCCTCAAGCGTCCAGAGGCGCGGATCGTCTGACCGGGTGTGCGTCAACTCTTTGCATAAGGCGAGCGCGCGGGAATTGTCATGGACCCGGAGCGCCGCAACAACCGACTGAATTGTGGGAGGGCTTCCCTGCGCCGGCGCCGCCGAGGGCAGGAGAGTCAGCAGCGTTGCAACGGCAACCACGCTGAAAGCGATCCGAATGAGCGGGAACCCGGCAGACACTTTTTGATGACGCTTTCCGTCAGCAAGGCGCAGCGGAAAGCAAACTCGGGAATACGCAGACGCTTCGAATAGGCTCATATTCACTAAATAGAATGCCATTATCGCAAACTTTGCCATAAGACGCATGGCCGCTTTGCGCGGCGAGGCGCTTCGCACGCCAGCTTAAAGGGCGGACATCTTTCTTTCGGGCGCCCTGGCCTTGAAATCCCATTCGCCACCTGTTGCATCTAACACACATAGGGGAAAGAAGGCGAAGATTTGAGGGCGCGGGTGGGGATTCGAAGGCTCGAACGGACCGCGTCTATCACAGAAAGGGCAAAAGCATTATGGGGTTGGACATCGAACCACAGATAGACGACGCGATTGACATGACCTGGACTCATGAAGGAGATCCTCGTGTCAAAACGAACGCTGACGCCCCGCCCAATTCTTTGTTCGATGAGCGAGCGGAACCTGGGTGGGAAGAACCCGACGAAGAGGCCAAACCTTATCTGCGGCCGATGGGGGACGGCAGCGACCCAGTTCAGACCTACCTGAGTGAGGCGGCAAGGACGCCTCTTTTGAACCGCGCAGGCGAAGTGAGAATTTGCCAGCGCATCGAACGCGGCCAGATGCGGGTTCTGCGAGCGCTTTCACGATCACCTCTCATGGTGAACGAGATTTCGAGGATAGGCGAAGATATTTCCTCCGGAACCCGGTCGATCAAGCAGATTGTGCATTTTGGAGCCGATGAGGAACCCGAAAGGCTTGAAAAAGGCCGGCAGACGTTGAAGGCCATCAGGAAGATCGGCAAAGCTTATCAAGTTGCGCTGCAACAGGCGGCAGCCTTCGAGCGCGCGCCGAAACCGGGGAAACCCGCATCCCGGCGGGCGGCATACCGGCTGGCGCGCACGCGCATCGAAATCTCGCGGCTGGTGCGCTCCATTGACCTCACTGCGGCGGAGCAGGGCCGGATCATCGACATGACCGGGGCAACATACAGGAGCCTGCGGCTTTTGTCGCGGCAGATGGATGATCTCAACCGCCGCAAGAGAGCCGCTGGCCGTAAGCAGGCGCTCAAGATTCAGGCCGAGCTGAAGGCCCGCCGGCGGGAATTATTGAAACTCGAGTCGGAGGCCGGCGCGAGCCTGCCTGAGCTGAAGAGAACGTGGACGAGGATCGAGCGAGGGCAAATCGAAGCAGAACAAGCCAAGAAGGAACTGACGGAGGCGAACCTGCGCCTGGTTGTGTCGATTGCCAAGAAATATGTCAACCGGGGAGTCCACTTACTTGATTTGATCCAAGAAGGGAACCTGGGGCTGATGAAAGGGGTCGAAAAGTTCGACTGGCGCCGGGGATTCAAGTTTTCCACTTACGCTACTTGGTGGATCCGGCAAGCCATCACCCGGTCTATTGCGGATAAGTCCCGCACCATTCGCCTTCCGGTGCACGCCGTCGAAGCCATCAACAAGCTCGTGCGCGCAAGACGGCAACTGGTGCGAGAACTGGGGCGCGATCCCGCCACTGGAGAAATTGCCAGGAGGATGCGCCTCCCGGCCGCGAAGGTGCGTCACCTGTTGAAGATCGCGCAGGAGCCGCTATCGCTCGAAGCTCCAATCGGCAGCGATCAGGAATCCCAACTGGGCGACCTGATGGAGGATAAGACCACTCCTCTTCCCGTTGAAGTTGCCCTCGAACACAACCTGGAAGAACAAACGGCCGTGATGCTGAAGGTGCTGACGCCGCGGGAGCAGGTCGTGATTCGGCTGCGCTTCGGCCTGGAAGACGGTGAGATGCACACTCTCGAAGAGGTGGGCCGCACGCTGGCTCTCACGCGCGAACGGATTCGCCAAATCGAGGCGCGGGCCTTGAACAACTTGCGCGCTTCATCCCATGCCGGCAGCCTGCGCATCTTTTTGTCGCGGAATTAATGCGGTGATTACTCTGGCGCACCTTATTGAGCTTTACATATTATAGTGACACCAAATGCTGTGGCGGCGGTCTGCGACCGCCGGTTTTTCGGCGCTCAGAGAGCGCCGCTACAAAGAAAGTTGTCACTATAATATGTAATCCTCAATAATGCGGATCAGAACCTGGGTCTGCTGGCGATTCCGCGGCGAGCGAGAGCACATGAGGATCATCGTGCCCCGCGGACATCGCAAAAGGCGCGATGTGTGCGCCACCCGCTCGGCGGGACAAAGCCTGGTCACGCCTTCCACTTCTTCCAATCTGAATAATCTACGCCGAGGCGCGCGATGACGTTGTCAGGGCAGCCATTCCACTCGGTGAGCATCTTGTTGCCCATATACTGCAAATCCTGCACGCCCAGCTTGCTCGAATAAAACCCCATCAAGACCAATTGGCGCAACTCGCCGAAGAAGGCGGCGCCGGGAGCGTCATCCGGCGCGGCCTTTTCCGCGTAAGCGATGCGGTCAAGCATTTGCTTCTGCACGGCGGTCGGGCAATCCACAAAGTCATGGCCGTAATCACGGTTGCAGGTTGAGTCGAGCCAGGCAAGACCACCTACGATTTCAGTCCGCGGATCGCTCGCCGTTTCAGCCCGTGGGCCGCGGGCGCGGCGCGACCGGACTTGCCCCCTATTCAGAGTTAGAAGATCATCGATGAATTCCGGCACGCCGGCATCGGTCGCGCTGCCGGAACGCTCGTCGGCAGGGATAATCCAATCCGAGAGCACATGAAGCGTCTTCCAGTCATGCGCGTTAAAGACCCTGGGCTTGTATGGGCCCTCTGAAGCAGCCGCGCCTTGCGGGGCCGGAACTCCCGCCGCCCGGCTAGGAAGAACGGGGATCAGCGCCGCCGCAGGAGCGGCGGTGATCGCCTTCAGCAGACTTCTCCGATTCATCTGTCCCGGTCTTTTCTCATTCTCTTGATCGCTCATAGTTTCTCCCTAAGTAGGCGATACGAAATAATGAGTCTAATTGCACGGCGCGCAAGGGCAGCCACGATTAACTCGCGGCTTGAGTAAACCGTGGGCTTGCCCTCAATCAAAAAGCCCAAGGTTGGAGAAGCGCCAACCATAACTACTACTATCACTTTTTCCTTATCACTTGTCACTGCCTTTACACGTTGCGTTTCTTCACCTGATCCACCATGTAATCCGAAGCACGCCAAGCTAGCGCGAGAATAGTGAGCGTCGGGTTCTTATCCGCGTTGCTCACAAACGGTCCGCCGTCGGTCACGAACAGGTTCTTGCAATCCCACGCCTGGCAGTGTTCATTCAAAACCGACGTCTTCGGGTCAGCGCCCATGCGGACTGCGCCCACTTCATGGATAATCGTGCCGGGCTGCGAAATGCCCCAATGGTTAGCGGCATTGGCGAAGCTCGCCGGTTTTCCGCCGGCGGTTTCAATGATTTCACTGCACACTTCAGAGGCGTACTTCGCCATCTGAATCTCATTCTCACTCCACTTGAAATGGAACTTCAGGATGGGGATGCCCCATTCGTCCACCGCGTTCTTGTCGATCTCGCAATAGCTATTTTCGTTGGCGATCATCTCGCCGCGGCAGCTCATCCCGGCAAAGGCGCCGTAGGATTCCCGCGCGGCGTGCTTCAGATTGACCCCATAACCTGCGCCCGGCGCCCGGCCCAACCCTGCGGCGCTATACAGACCGGGCATCGTGGGTCCGCCGAAGACTTCCAGGTGAAATCCCCTCGGAAAGGGCATCTGATGTTTGGCCTGCTTCTGATAATTCCACCAGGGCACGTAGACGTGAATGGTGCCCATGCCATCGTGATTATGAGGCGGCAGGCCGCGCATGGGAGGAAAGGAGCCTCCTCCTCCCGCGCCTACGGTATCCATTAGATACTTGCCCACCATACCGGTTGAGTTGCCCACACCGTCGGGGAAATGCGCGTTCTTCGAGTTCATCAGGATGCGAGCCGACTCGCAGGCGCTTGCCGCCAGCACCACAATCTTGCCGCGCACCACAAATTCCTGGCGCGTCTTCTTATCGATGTAAGAGACACCCGTCGCCAGCCCGTCTTTGCCCACAAGCACCTCGCGGCCCATGGCGTTGCAAACCACCTTGAGGTTCCTCGTCGCCATAGCAGGCGGGACCAGCACCGTAGGCGACGAGAAATTGGAAGAGGTGGCGCAACTGCGGCCGCACTGCCCGCAATAGTGGCAAGCCGCTCTGCCGTGAATGGATTTGGTGATCACCGCGACGCGCGCCGGGACACATGGGATGCCCAGCTTCCAGCACGCCTTCTGAATCATCAGATCAGAACAACGCGGCCTCGGCGACGGAAGGAACTTGCCATCCGGCGTATTTTCCAGGCCCTCCGCCGTGCCGCACACACCAATTAGTTCCTCCGTCTTGTCGTAGTAGGGCGCGAGGTCGTTGTAGGAAATGGGCCAGTCAAAACCGTGGCCGTCACGTGAATAACCCTTGAAGTCGTAAGGTCCCAAGCGCAAGGCGATGCGCGACCAATGGTTGGTGCGGCCTCCGAGCACGCGCGACCGCCACCACCTCCAGTCGCTGCCAGGAGCGTTGCTATAAGGCTCGCCGGAAAGTTCCCACCCTGCGTAGCCGGGATCGAAATAGCCGTTTGGTTTGTCCGGCGTGGGCATACCGCGATGAGGAGCTTGCCAGGGCCATTGCATCATGGTGGATTGTTTGGCCGTGTCCCACCACTCGCCCGCTTCGAGCATCAGGCATTTGGCGCCTGCTCGAGTGAGAACGTAGGCGGCCATCCCTCCACCCGCGCCGGAGCCGACGATCACGGCGTCATACTCGGCGGGACTTTTTATAACTTCGGGCATATGCGTTTTCAGCCTCCAAAAATTTCACGCATTTCAATACGAACCAAAAGCCGCAGGGTCGAAAGCGGACCCTGCGCACAAATCCGGAGGCATTGTTTTTGTAGCGCAACGTTCGTCGTTCAACGTTGCGGCCTTTTGCTGTAGCGCCGGGTGGCGCCCAGGGCTGTCCAAATTAGCTCAACAGTCCGGCGGAAATCGCGGCTATGCCGCTTGCTGTGCGGAAAGGCTACGGCTTTCCGGGCAAATGCGTATATTTTTTTATGTCCTCGCTGGGCGCGAAGGCTCTACC